>NZ_DHXG01000035.1:2828-8085 GCF_002413585.1 Paracoccus sp. UBA5162 | reverse complement strand
CCGTTCAAACTTTGCCTTTGCCATCTAGGGCCTCCTGATCGCGGGGCGTGGCATGAGATGGCCCCGAATTGACGTGCGCCGCGATGTATAAGCCGGCCCCGGAAAAATCAAGCCTCCGCAAGCCTGCATTTCCAAGGCAAAAGCCGCCCCGCCCGACGCAAGATTGTCGTGACGCCGGGAACCGGTCGGGCCGGATGCGGGTTCGCGTGCTGACGCGCCGCCCGGCCGGGCGGCCCCAGCCGAAAGGACCACGTCATGAGCCTGATGAAAACACTTGCCCGCGTCGCCGCCGGAGTCATGCTGGCCAAGGGAATCGGCGCGGTGATGCGCAATCAGTCCGGATCCTCGCAGCGTGGTCGCGCGGATGGTCGGGGCGGCGGGCTGCTGGACGACCTGTTCGGCAACAATCTCGATGGACAGGGCCAGGGCAATCTGCGCGACCGGCTGGGCCAGGTCCTGGGCGGCCGTTCGGGCAGTCAGGCGGGGACGGGCCAGGCCTATGGCGGTCGCGGGTCGGGCGGCGCCCGCGGGGGCCTGGGCGGTTTGCTGGACGGACTTGGCGCGGGCGGGTCCGCGTCGGGCAGCGGGCTGGGCGGGTTGCTGGGCCAGCTTTCGGGCGCCGGCAGAACGGGCGACGCCCCTCGCGGTGGCAGCGGCGGCGGTCTGGGCGACCTGCTGGGCGGACTGCTGGGCGGCGCCGCCGGCGGCGCCGCGGCCGGCGGGCTTGCGCGCAAGGATTCGCAGCCGCAAAACGACGCGAGCTTCGGCGAATTGTTCAACGACGCGGTGATCCGCGATGACGAACCCGAGATCGCGCCCACTCCGGAACAGAACGCCGTGGCGGGGCTGATGCTGCGGGCGATGATCCAGGCCGCCAAATCCGATGGCCGCATCGACGATGCCGAAAAGCAACGACTGCTGGGACATCTGGGCGACAGCCTCGACGACGACGAACGGCAGTTCATCCGCGAACAGATGGCCGCGCCGGTCGATGCCAGGGCGCTTGCAGGCGAAGTGCCCAAAGGGCTGGAGGCGCAGGTCTATCTGATGTCCCTGCTGGCCATCGATTTCGACAATGAAGACGAGGCCCGCTATCTGCGTGATCTGGCCCAGGCCATGGGCCTGTCGCGCGAGGCCGTGAACGGCATCCATGCCGAGGCCGGCGCCACACCGCTCTATACCTGACCCGTGCTGCGCGACCGGCGCGGAAAGACGCCTGGCGGGCCATCGCAATCCCGTGATCGATTCGCGATGAGAATTGATCCGGCTCCGGCCCTCTGCCAGTATCGGCGCCACGAAGGCCAGATATTTCAACAGGGAAACAGCCATGAAATTCTTGACCATCGCGGCCATCGCCGTCACAGCCGCCCTGCCCCTTGCCGCCCATGCCGAGCAGGAGGAAGACGTTCTCCAGGGGCGACAGGGCTATATGAAGCTGCTGTCACTGAACATGGCGCCCCTGGCCGCGATGGCAAAGGGCGAGATCGACTATGACGAGGCCGCGGCCTCGAAAGCCGCCGCCAATATCGAGGCACTGACGAAATACGACATTCCGCCGCTTTTCATCGAGGGCACCGCCAATGGCGAGATGGAGGGATCCGACGCGCTGCCGGCGATCTGGGAAAAGCCCGAAGACTTCGCCATGTCCTATGCCGCCCTCGGAGAGGCCGCGAGCGGCGCCTCGGAGGCGGTGAAGGGCGGACAGGCCAATATCGGCCCGGTCCTGCAAAAGCTGGGCGGCGCCTGCAAGGATTGTCACGACAGCTTCCGCAAGAAGTAATGGGCCGGTCCCGCGAGGCGCGCAAGATTCGGGTCTGGGATCCCGCGCTGCGATTCTATCACTGGACACTGGCGCTGCTGGTGGTCGTGAACTGGCTTCTGGGCCAGTTCGGCCCGAACGTGATGACACTGCATTTTTCGCTGGGATACGCGATCCTCGCGTTGCTGGTCTTTCGCATCATCTGGGGCTTTGTGGGTCCGGCGCCGGCGCGCTTTGGCACCTTCCTGCGCGGACCCTCGGCCGTGGCGGGCTATCTGCGCCACGTCCTGGATCGCTCCCCCAGTCATTGGTTCGGGCATAATCCGCTGGGCGCGCTGTCTGTCATCGCCATGCTTCTTGCGCTGATCTGGCAGGTCGGAACGGGATTGATTTCGGACCCCGAGGATTTCGTGAATGTCGGTCCGCTGGCCGGGGACGTGCCGGGATGGCTGTCGCGAAAGGCGGTCGGCTGGCACAGCCTCGGCGGCAGCATCGTGCTGATCCTGCTGTTTCTGCACGTGGCGATGATCCTGTTCTACCGATTGTGGAAGAACGAGGATCTGGTCCGCCCGATGATCACGGGCTGGAAATGGGTCCGGATGCGCTGACCGGCGCCGCAGAGGTCGGCCGGACCGCGATTCAGTCGAACTTGTGATTGCGGGGAAAGCCGCGGGGGGCCATGCGCCCGGCGCCGGCGCGCTTGCCCAGCCAATCGCCGAGATCGCTTTCGGTCCGGGTCTTGCCGCCCGTCATCGACCAGCTCAGCCCTTCGGAAAGCGTGACGAAGGTCGCGTCGGACAGCGTATCGGCGGCCACCAGCCCGCCGCCGTTGCCGAAACGCTGCAGGCGGACGCCCTTGCCGCGCGACATTTCCGGCAGATCGGCCAGCGGAAAGACCAGCATCTTGCGGTTCGTGCCGACCACCGCGACATGATCGCCGCCGACCGGCTTGCACAGCAGCGCGTCGCCGTTCAGCACCTGCTTGCCGGTCTTGGTCTGGGCCAGAATGTCGGCGGCATCGACGATGAAACCGTTCCCGGCTTTCGAAGCGACCAGATATTTCCGCCCCTCGCGCCAGGGGAACATCGCGATCACCTCGGCCTCATTGGGCAGATCCACCATCAGGCGCAGCGGCTCGCCCATGCCGCGCCCGCCGGGCAGCGCGTTGGCGGGCAGCGTGTAGAAACGACCGTTCGAGGCAAAGACCATCAGCTTGTCGGTCGTCTCGGCATGAAGCGCCATCGCCGGTCCGTCGCCGTCGCGGAACTTCAGTTCGGCATCCAGCGGCTGATGGCCCTTCATGGCGCGGATCCAGCCCATTCTGGACAGGATCACGGTCAGCGGCTCGCGCTCGATCATCGCCTCCATGTCGATCGGCGGGGCCTCGACCGCATCGGTGATCAGCGTCCGTCGCTGACCGTCGGGACTGGACTTGCCGAAGAGGTTGCGCACCTCCTTCATCTGATCGGCGATGCGCGCCCATTGCGCGGCCTCATCGCCCAGCATCGTCTGCAATTCCTCGCGTTCGGCCAGCAGGCTGTCGCGTTCGGCGCGAAGCTCGATCTCTTCCAGCTTGCGCAGGGCGCGCAGCCGCATGTTCAGGATCGCCTCGACCTGCACCTCGTTCAGAAAAATTCCGGAAACGCTGTCGCCGCCGCTCCAATCCTCCTGCATCAGCTTGCGTTTCGGATCTTCCTCGTAGCGGATGATCTCGATCACCCGGTCAAGGTTAAGATAGGCGACCAGATAGCCTTCCAGCACCTCCAGCCGCGCCGCGATCCGGTCCAGACGGAAATTCGCGCGCCGGATCAGCACCTCGCGGCGATGATCCAGAAAGGCGCGCAGAACCTCTTTCAGCGAGCAGACCCTGGGCACGCGGCCATCGATCAGGACGTTCATGTTCAGGCTGAAACGAATCTCCAGATCGCTGACGCGGAACAGGGCGGCCATCATCTGTTCGGGATCGACGGCCCGGGTCCTGGGTTCCAGCACGATGCGGATATCCTCGGCGGATTCGTCGCGGACATCGGCAAGAATCGGGATCTTCCTGGTCTGGATCAGTTCGGCCAGACGTTCGATCAGACGGGATTTCTGGACCTGATAGGGGATTTCGGTGACGACCACCTGCCATTGGCCGCGGCCCAGATCCTCCTGCTCCCACTTGGCGCGGACGCGAAAGGCGCCGCGGCCGGTGCGATAGGTTTCGGCGATCGATTCGCGGCTTTCCACGATCACCCCGCCGGTCGGGAAATCCGGGCCCTGCACGATGCCCGCCAGCGTGTCGTCGCGCGCCTCGGGCGTCTTGATCAGGTGCAGGCAGGCATCGATCAGTTCATGCAGGTTGTGCGGCGGGATATTCGTGGCCATGCCGACGGCGATACCGGATGCGCCATTGGCCAGCAGGTTTGGAAAGGCCGCCGGCAGCACGACCGGTTCGGTCAGGGTGCCGTCGTAATTGGCGCGAAAATCGACGCTGTTCTCGGCCAGCCCGTCCATCAGCGCCTCGGAGGCCTGCGCCAGCCGCGCCTCGGTATAGCGCGCGGCGGCCGGGTTGTCGCCGTCGATATTGCCGAAATTGCCCTGTCCGTCCACCAAAGGATAGCGCATGGCGAAATCCTGGGCCAGCCGCGCCATGGCGTCGTAGATCGCCGCATCGCCGTGGGGGTGGTAATTGCCCATCACGTCGCCGGTGATCTTGGCCGATTTTCGGAAGGCACCGTTGGGCGCCAGCCTGAGTTCGCGCATCGCATAGAGAATGCGGCGATGCACCGGCTTCAGTCCGTCGCGCGCATCGGGCAGCGCGCGGTTCATGATCGTGGACAGCGCGTAGGTCAGATAGCGTTCGCCGATCGCCCGGCTGAGCGGTTCGGCCTGAAGGTTCTGGTCGGGATCGTTCGGCACTTCGTCGGACATGACGGATGGATAGGCCGAGCCGCGCTGCCGGTCCAGACGAAAAGCGCAGGAAACGGGCGCGGAAAGCCCGGCCCGCGGCGCCTCATCTCAAGGCTGATCGGGCAGATCGAAGGTCACCGCCTCGCCCCAGCCATGGACGCTGTCATGGGCGCGGATCCGCACCTGTGTCAGGTCTTGCGGCAGGTTTACCCCGCTCAGCGAGCGGGTGAAGGGCTGTTCATCCACATGCGGATGGACCAGTTCCCGCGTTCCCAGAACGGTATCGTCCGCGCCAAGGATCTGCCACGCATCGGCATAATGGTCCCAGCCTTCGTCGGCATGTTCGACCGCGACATCGAACCGCCACGTTCCGTCCTGGCTCATGGCCTCGATTCCGACCACGCGCGGCGAATTCGCCAGCGCCACGCCGGGCATCAGCACAAACAGCAAAAGCAATCGTCGCATCCGGAACATTTCCTTTTCATCTCGACGCCGCAAGCGGAATGAGGACCGTCCCATCGACGCGGCTTCCGCAACCATAGCAGGCCGGTCCGCAAATGCTGAGAGCGACGGCGTTCACGATCCCTTGCGGCCCCGCCCCTTGCG
>NZ_DHXG01000035.1:432-2504 GCF_002413585.1 Paracoccus sp. UBA5162 | reverse complement strand
CCCCGCCCCTTGCAACCCGGCACGAACGTTCCATGACGGCAGGATGCGGTGAATCGCGGAACGCTTGCCGCCCGCGGGGCGGGGTTGCGCCCTTCGCCGGCTCTGCGGATCGGCAAAAATGGGAACGGGCGCCCGGAATCGGGCGTTCGGGTGGCGGATCGTTTATCGGGGCCGCGCAAGAGGTCATCCGGAAACAGGGTAGGGATATGGTCAGACTTGGTGTGTTCTTGGTGGTGACGCTGATCGGGCTGTATCTGGTCATGCTGGTCTTTGGTTCGGGCGATCTGCGTGCGGGGCGCGACGGGCCGCAGCCCCGGGCAATCGCGCCCGAAAAGCCCGATCCTCGGGCCGAGGCGCGCAGGGATCCCGCTCCCCGGCCCGCCCCCGAGGTCGTCGAGGCAGCCGCGCAGACCCCGCAGAAGGTGCAGGAATTTCCCGGCCCGCCGCTGCAACCTTCGCCCGAATATGCGGGACGGACACCACAGGATCCGGCGCAGGCCCCGCCCGGCACGCAGGGGCCGGTCTTCTATGTCACGGGCAACCGGGTGAATTTCCGCGCCGGTCCCTCGACCGGCGACCGGGTGATCGGGTCGCTTTCGCAAGGGGCGGCGGTCGAAGTCCTGGGTCCGACCGATGACGCCTGGATCAACATTCGCGATTCCGACGGCCGCGTCGGCTATATGTCCGCGCAGTTTCTCAGTCAGGCGCGGCCCTGATCATGGCGGGACGGGTGCTGATCACCGGCTGTTCGTCCGGCATCGGTCTGGATGCCGCGCGTCGGATGCAGCAGGAAGGCTGGCAGGTCGTGGCCACCTGCCGCAAACCCGGCGACATCAGCGCCCGCCAGGCCGAAGGGATGGAATGCCACCACCTGGAACTGGCGGATCCGGACAGCGTCCGGGCGCTGGTCGCGGACGTGCTGTCGGGCGGCCCAGTGGACGCGCTTGTCAACAACGCCGCCTTCGCCCTGCCCGGCGCGGTCGAGGACATGCCGCGCGGCGCCCTGAGCGCGATCTTCGAGACAAACCTGTTCGGCACCCACGATCTGAGCGTTCGCCTGATCCCCCATTTCCGCCGGCGCGGCGTCGGGCGGATCGTCAATATCAGTTCCGTCCTCGGGCTGATCGGCATTCCCTGGCGCGGCCCCTATGTAGCGACGAAATTCGCGCTGGAGGGCCTGACCGACGTGCTGCGGCTGGAAATGCAGGGCACCGGCATCCGCGTGATCCTGATCGAGCCCGGCCCGATCGCCAGCCGCATCCGCGAAAACGCCATCCCCCATTTCGAGCGTTGGGTGAACTGGCAGGACAGCCCCCGCGCCGATCAATACCGCGCAAGCCTGCTCAAGCGGCTCTATGAACCCGCGGGCAAGGATCGGTTCGAATTGCCGCCCTCGGCGGTCAGCGACAGGATCGTCCATGCGCTGACCTCGGACAGGCCGCGCCCGCGCTACTATGTCACGACGCCGACATGGATCTCGGGCTTCGGGCGGCGGCTGATGCCCACGCGGGCTCTGGACTGGTTTGCCCGCCGGGGCTAGGGTCGCGCCCGAAAGGTGGACAAGCTCATGCGGGACGGACCTCTCTTCTATATCGTGGTGCTGGCGATGCTGGTGGTGCTGGGCATCCTCGCCACCGGGATCGGCGGTTTCGCGCGCGGCGGCGAATTCAACCGCAAGCACGGCAATCGCCTGATGCGATGGCGGATCATCGGCCAGGCGATCGCCGTTGCCCTGATCCTGCTGTTCATCTGGCTGAGGTCGCGCTGATGGTTGTCCTGAACCGGATCTACACCCGCACCGGCGACAAGGGCGAAACCGCCCTGTCCGATGGCAGCAGGGTGGCAAAACATGACGCCCGCGTCGCCGCCTACGGCACCGTGGACGAACTGAACGCGACCCTGGGCCTGTGCCGCCTGCACGCGGCCGATGGCATGGCCGACCGTCTGGCCATGATCCAGAACGACCTGTTCGATCTGGGCGCGGACCTGTCGCGGCCGGATATCGGGGCGGACGATCAGGCGGATCATCCCGTGCTGCGGATCATCGACGCGCAGGTCGCGCGCCTCGAAAC
>NZ_DHXG01000035.1:0-287 GCF_002413585.1 Paracoccus sp. UBA5162 | reverse complement strand
TGTGCCGCCTGCACGCGGCCGATGGCATGGCCGACCGTCTGGCCATGATCCAGAACGACCTGTTCGATCTGGGAGCGGACCTGTCGCGGCCGGATATCGGGGCGGACGATCAGGCGGATCATCCCGTGCTGCGGATCATCGACGCGCAGGTCGCGCGCCTCGAAACCGAGATCGACGACATGAACGCCGATCTGCAACCCTTGCGCAGCTTCATCCTGCCGGGCGGTTCCGCCCTTGCGGCGCATCTGCACCTGTCGCGCACCGTGGCCCGCCGCGCGGAACGCTGC
>NZ_DHXG01000092.1:18693-34581 GCF_002413585.1 Paracoccus sp. UBA5162 | reverse complement strand
GCCGGTTGCGCTGTTCCGCGCCTGTTTTCCGGCGGATCCGTTGCCCGATCTGCCCGCGCGGCTGCGCGAAAGCCAGTCGATCACGGTGGCTCTGGCGGCCTGCGGGATGACCTGGTGGGCGGCGGAACGGGTGACCCTGTCGCCCAGTCACGACGGTTAGTCGGACGGACGCGCCTCGCGGCGTCGGCGCCGCGCCTGGCCGTGGATCAACCTGCCGATCATGCCGATCATCATCGGCGTCTCGACGACGAAGCTGACGCGATCAACCGCGCGCATGGCGCGGAAATCGCGGATCATGTTCTCGGCCTCGATGCGCATTGCTGCCCCTGCCTTGTCCGGAAGATTCCTTGCGCGCGTCCCGTGACGATCCCTTGACGCCTTGGGGACGGTTCCGTGAAGGTTCCGTCGGATGGGTGAATCGACAGCCGTGACATGCATCCGCCTTGCAAAGCGGTTAGCGAGGGATCATGAGACTTGCGATTTACTGGGCGCCGCCGCCGGGGCAGTTGGACGATCTGGCCGGCCGGTGGCTGTCGGGCGAGGATATCGGGACGACAGGCCTGCCGCGCCCCCAACGCGATCTGGTCGCCGCGCCCGCCCGCTATGGCTTTCACGGCACCATCAAGGCGCCGTTCCGGCTGGCCGAGGGTTGCAGCATCGCCACGATCGAAAGCCGGATGGAGCGGCTTTGCGCCAGCCTCGCGCCGGTCGCGCTGCCCGCGATGCAGTTGGCTTGCGAGGCCGGTTTCGTCGCCCTGCGCCCGGTCGCGCCCTCCGAGGCGCTGGCACGGCTGGCCCTTGCCGTGGTGCGGCATCTGGACGACCTTCGTGCGCCCTTGACCGCGACCGAAATTGCCCGGCGCCGCCCCGAAAGCCTGTCTCCGCGACAGCGCGGCAATCTCGATCGCTGGGGCTATCCCCATGTGGCCGAGGATTTCCGCTTTCACCTGACCCTGACCGGTCCCGTTGACGGGGCCGAGGGCCGCGCCATCGTGGCCGCGCTGGCCCCGATCCTCCAGCCGGCCCTGCCCCGCCCCTTTCCGATCGACCGACTTTGCCTGTTTCAGCAGCCCGAGGGCGGCCGCTTTCGCCAGATCGGGGTCTGGTCACTGACCGGAACAGCGAAGGGCTGAGTCGCGCGATCCGGATCACGCCGGCTGCCACGAAGTATCGGGCAGCCGGCCGCGATGCCCGGATCCCAACCCGAAAGGAATGCTTTGTGCCTGCAAAGTTTTTTTGGCCCGGCGCCGGACCGTTTTCCAAAGCAGAATGTCATGCGCCTGCGCCCGATATCATCGACCCGAACCGGCCCGTCCGCAGCCTGCCACCAGCGACTTTGATCCCGGGGTCCGTTTTTTACGATTGAACTTCAATGATATGATAAACCTATATCAAATATTCCTCCAGAACACTCCTGCAATAAAAACGTTTAGGTTATTTAAGCACAAGCAAAATAATTTGACTGAAATATTTTGTCGTATTAATATTGATTTATCGGGTGACCAATCCGCGTTTTTCGTTCTTCGTGGTGCCCTCCGGGGCATGTCTTTCAGCACGGCAGCTTTCGATGCAGTTCGACCTGGCTCTTGCCGACCTCATCCGCCCCTATCTTCTGAAGGGTGAATCGACGGCGTGGCACGCCGCCCTGTCGGTGATCTATGTGGAAAGCTACGAGGCGGCGGCCAGCGATGATGGCACGGTAATCCGCGGGATTGCGCGGTTTTCCGGCAATGTCGACCCGCCCAGCTACGATCCCGTGACCGGAACCTTGCGGGCCGGTGCGGCGAATACCGAAGGCCATCCCCGCAGCCAGCCCGACCGTCGCGAGCCCTGGCTTGACATCACCGATGCGCGGGTCGAGTTCGCGCTGACCGTTCCGCGCGCCGCAGGGCAGATCGTGGCGGCGGGCGTCGCCTCGGTTCCCGGTGGCGCCACCGCCTTTCAGCCGGTGCGCAACCTGCTTTCGGCCCTGGATGCGATTCCGACCGATGCGCCGCCCTCGGATTATCCCGGAACCGGCTTCACGCTGGACATGGTCCTGTCGGGAATCGAGATCCGTCCGCCTTTCCTGAAACCGGCGAAGATGGAGGCCAACGGGCTTCTGGTTCCCGACGATTCGCGCCCCGATGTCGTCTTTCATCTGCCAAGGGTGAAGCTGCGCCTGTCGCAGGGTTCGGGCAACAACGCGGTTCTGGACGTGGCGCTGGTGTCGCTGGGTGTGGCGGGGCTGGACGATCCCGGCGACCTGGCGGCGGTCGAGATGATCCGGATGCAGCCCGCCTATGCCTTCATCGGCAGCGGCCGCGTTGTGGGCTTCGCCTTCCGATCGGCCTTTCTGGATCTGGCCGACGGCTATACCCCGCCCGAGGTTCTGGACCAGTTCGGCTTTGACGAAAGCTGGACCGGGCTCTTCCTGCCCGAGGTGCGGATCTTCTTTGCGCCCAACGGGGCCGAGGATTTCGCCGTCAATGCCGGGGTCGAAAACCTGCTGATCGGTCTGGGCCAATCCTCGGGCATCACCGGCGATTTCGATGTGGCGGTGATCAATCAGGGGTCGGGAGATCTGGCCCTGTCGGCCCGGTTCTTCGACCCCGAGGGCCGCGCCATCGGCATCACCCGTCTGACCGACACCACCGCCGAGGCCCGCCTGCCCGCAACGACCCGCATGGTCGTCGATGTCACCGGAGGGCGTGCGCCCTTTACCGTCAACGCGAATTTCGACGGTGCCGATCACGCCGGAATGCTGCATTCGATGACGGCGACCGCGGCCGCCAAGACGGTCACGATCACGGCGCGCGACACCTCGTCCCCGGTCAAGCAGAAGGTGTTGTCCATCCGCGTCATGCTGCGGCAGGCGATCTCGGTCGAGCCTGCGCCCGGCGCGCTGCCCGATCTGGCCGCCAGTCTGCGCACCACCTCGATCACGCTCGACGGGCAACCGCAGGACGCGCCGCCGCTGCGCCTGGTGTCGGACGGCGGCAGCGGGGTGGTGATCGGCGTCGATGGCGTGGCGCCGAACGCCGCGACCCAGTGGCAGATCGACGGCGCGCCCGCCGGTGCCTCGTCCACGCTGAGCCTGGCTCTGGCGGGGGGCGAGACCAAGACGGTGCGCGCCGCCCTGCCCGGCCAGACGATCACCTCGATCGACGGCTATTTCCGCTTTGATCACCCGCCGGTCGATGACGTGGTGACATTCTCGATCAATCCGCTGAACACCTCGGCCGATCAGGCGACCGATCCGGCCGCGACCGCGCCCTGGAAGCCGCCGGCACGGCAGTTCCTGGCCCAGTGGCGGCAGGTTCTGGCGCGGATCACCCCGAAGACCGTCACCATCGAGGGCACGGCAAGCTACGAGAACGACGATCAGAAGGCGAAGTACAATTACCTGCTGTCGCAGCGCCGCGCGCAGGGTCTGGATGCGCTGATCCGCAACGATCCGGCGCTGTCGGGCTTTACCGTCAATTTCCTGCCCGTGCCCGTCGCCGCCAGCGCCCAGCCGGCAGGCGCCTGGACCACGGGCTGGAAAACCCATGGCAGCCCGCGCGAGCAATGGTGGAAGGCCAATATCCGCGATTTCTCCGTGACCCTGCCCGGTCCGGTGATCGAGGGCGAGGCGAGACGCCCCGCCGCGCCCGAGCCGCCCCCCGCGGTGCCGCCGGCGCGCGATGTGCCGCCCGACAATCCGCCGCCACCGCCATGGTTCCGCCAGGCACGGCTGAAGATCCGTATCGTGCAGGATCAGTTCGTCGCCGTCGAATTGTCCGGCCAGGTCGATTTCGAAACCGCGCTGGAATCGCAGATGGACACCTCGGGCGGCAACACCATCCCCGACATTCGCGGGCTGGGCAACAATCCCGCCGACGGGATCACCGATTTCCTGTTTCTCTACCAGACCGATCCGGCCAGCCAGACCGACGAGATCAAGCTGTATATCGGGGCCGATCCCAACGACCGCGACGGGCTGGTGATGACCGGTCAGTTGCAGGGTCAGGCGCTTGAGGCCCCCAATACCGCGCGCAACATCCTTGGCATGACGACGATCTTCACGCCGCTTCTGGCCGAAATCGCGCCCGCCAATCCCGCCGATGGCGGCGTCGCGCCCATCATCCTGTCGGCCGCCGTGATCGCCCTGCCCTCGGCGCTGGCCGAGATCCGCATCGACGGGACGCCGCTTCTGAATGTCGAACGTGTCGTGCTGTTCGGCGGCGAGGGCAAGTTCCGCCGCGTCGGCGACCGGTGGGAAACCGTGATCCTGTTCGACGTGGAAACGGCGATTTCGGCCCGGATCAAGCTGGGCGGTTTCCTGCTGCTGGAAATCCCGCGCGATACGCCGCTGGCGGTGCGCTACAAGGCCATCGGGCTGAAATTCGGCCAGCCTCCGGGATCGACCGCCGGCTGGGAATTGCGGCCGGTCTTCGATCAGTCCAAGGGCTATACCATCGACGTCTCGGGGCCGGGCCAGATTCGCCTGCCCGATCCGCTGGGCAAGATCCTGCAGGTGCTGGGCGCGCGCATCGCCCGGACCAACCCGCTGAACTTCGAGATCGACCTGGGCTTTGCCGTCGATCTGGGCGTGATCACCGTCGAACGCGCCCGCGTCCGCCTGCCGCTGGACCCGCTGGGACCGCCCGAACTGACAGCCTTCGCCGCCGGGCTCAAGGTTCCCGGCGTCCTGGAAGGCCGCGGCTATATGGAGATGAACAATTCCGGCGGCGCGATGGAGATCAAGGGCGGCATCGACGTCTCGCTGATCCCGATCAAGCTGCGCATCGCAGCACAGGTCGCGGTGGCCCAGATCCCCGCGGCCCAGGGCGGCCCCGCCACCGGCGTCGCCATCGCGCTGGAGGTGGAGTTGCCCGTCGCGATCCCGCTGGCGCAATCGGGCTTCGGCATCTACGGATTCCTCGGCCTTTTCGCGATGCATTACGGGCGGGACGAGGACGGCATCACCTCGCTGACGCCGGCGCTGACATGGCTGAAGGACCGGGCGCAGGGCGATCCCACGAACCTTCAGGCCTGGAAGCCGCAGGTCGGCCGCTGGGCCTTTGGCGCCGGGATCACGCTGGGCACGATGGGCTCGCCGGTGATCTTCAACGTCAAGGGCATGTTCCTGCTGGAACTGCCCGGACCGCGCATCATGCTGATGGTCAAGGCCAAGCTTCTGGCGGTGCTGCCGGAATTGAAGGACAAGAACGCCGAAGGCACCTTCATGTGCGTGATCGACCTGGATTTCGGGCGGGGCACGCTGACCATCGGGCTGTCCATCGACTTCTCGATCAAGCCCATCGTCGAGATCAAGATCCCCATCGAGGCCTTCTTCAACCTCAAGTCCGGCGGCGACTGGCACGTCTATCTGGGCACATTCGCCGGCAGCGATCTGCAGGGCCGTCCGATGCCCGGACCGATCCGGATCCGGATCTTCGAGGTCTTCGACGGCGCCGGCTACATGATGGTGTCGGGGCACGGCATCCCGTCCTACAAACCCACCTGGTCGAATTTGCCCGCCTTGCCGCAGGTGCAGGGAACCGCCCTGGCAACCGGGCTGGAAGTCTCGATCGTCTGGGGCAACACCTCGATCAACCTCTATCTGCGGGTGACCGCAGGCTTTAACGCGGTGCTGGGATTCGAGCCGTTCTATGTCGGCGGCCTGCTGTATCTGCGCGGCGAATTGAAGCTGTTCATCATCTCGCTGTCGGCCTCGGCCGGTCTGGCCGTGCAGATCGGCCAGCGCATCGACGTGATCGGCGGCGTCGAGGTCAAGACCGAGATCGCGCGCATCGACGGCGAGGTCTGCGGCGAGCTGGACCTGTTCTTCTTCACCCTCAAGGGCTGCGTCAATTTCCATCTGGGCGAGCAGAACCAGATCCTGCCGCCGGCGCCCAGACTGGTCACGGCGGCCTCTCTGGTGGGCCGTTCGCCGGCGCTGGCCATGGGCACCGGCACGGATCGCAAGATCGACGCCAAGATCGGTGATGCGGTGGCGGCGACCGCCCAGCCCGCGGCCGATGCGATGCCGGTGGTGCCGATCGATTCCATTCCGGTCATGGTCATGTCGGCGACGCCTCGCGACGACGCGCTGACGATCTTCGGGGAAGATGTTCTGGGCTCGCCCGGCGCGCCTGCCGACGGCTTTGTCAAGCGCGGCGATTTTTCCTATCGCTACGATCTGAAGACGGTGACGCTGGAAACCGCCGATGGCGGCCCGGCCATCGGCGGCGGGTCGGCGCCTTCGGTCTGGTGGACCCAGAACGCGCCCGCCGACGCCAATCTGGCGGCGCAGCTGGCGCTGCTGAACTGGACGCCGAACCCCGCGCCCAAGGCGCTGGAGCGCACCGAATTCCAGGAACAGTCCATCCTCGAACGCTGGGGCACGATCTGCAACGACGCCGCGCCGGCCGCGCCCGTGCTGTGGACCTTCAACGATGAACCGCTTGGACCTTCGGAAAGCGGGTGGCGGCTGAAGGGCGTGGCCTGGCCCGACCCGGGCGGGACCGAGCGGTCCGAGCCCGCCGACGACATTCTCGAGGTTCGCGAGACCTGGCGCACCGGCGATCGCGATCTGGACCGCGCGCGCGGCATCGTCCCTGCCATCGTGCAGGGCGGCAAGGTCCGCTGCCTGCCCCGGCAGGACGGAAATACCGGCGCCGGCGGCAATCGCCGCCTTGCCGATGCGATGCTGACCGGACCGCTGGCGGACCTGATCCGCGCCGGCCGCGACCGCATCCTCGTGCCGCCGCTGGCCGAAACCGCAAGCCGGGCTACCAGCCTCGGCACGGGCGCGGCGCCGGGCCGCTTCCCGGACCGGCTCGCGGCCGAGACCGCCCGACTGAACGCGGCGACCGAGGGCAGCACCGGCAAGCGCCGCAACGACCGGCTGGACGTGCCGCGGCTGACCCTGTCCCAGGTGGTCCAGAACCTTGCCCAGGGCAGCGCGGTCCATCGCGCCTCGC
This sequence comes from Paracoccus sp. UBA5162, assembly GCF_002413585.1. NCBI lineage: Bacteria > Pseudomonadati > Pseudomonadota > Alphaproteobacteria > Rhodobacterales > Paracoccaceae > Paracoccus > Paracoccus sp. UBA5162. The sequence goes on along the minus strand of NZ_DHXG01000092.1, from coordinate 27,631 downwards.
TGGCCGCCAGCCTGACGGATAACGGGGATGGCGGATCCAATCCAGACGGGCCGAATTGCGACGGTCGGGTGCTGGCTTCGCCGCTGTGGGATACCGGTCAGCCGGTCGTCTTCGGCGATCGCAGCAAATCCGAAAGCATCGCCGCCGAACTGGATCTGATCGGCCACAAGCACGGTCCCCTGTCGGACGTGATCGACCTGGCCACAGGCGAGATCGCCGAGGGCGTGATCCTGATGTGGGCCAATGAACGGCTGCTGAACAAGGAATCCGGGCGCGGTCGCAATCTGACGATCCATTACCTTGACGACGACGGCGCCGTTCTGGACGAACGTCCCGTGCTCCTGTCCGACATGCTGATGCCCGGCACCTTGCTGCCACCGCGCTGGATCGACATGGCCGGCCCGTGGATCGAGGATGTCTTCCACGCCGTTCTCTATGCCAACACGATCCTGGGGCGGGTGCCGGTTCTGGTGACGCTGAAGCCGCCCGCCGGAACGCAGGCGGTCCGCATCGGCGTTCTTTATTCCGACCTCAAGACCGCGACGGCGATGGAACAGCTTGGCCGGCCCTATTACATCGCCGGGATCGAGTTGACCCGCATGTCCGAACTCAGCCGCAGCGACTGGGACGAAACCCAGATCACCCGCAACCGCGGCGTTGTCGAAAGCTTCCTCGGACCGGATTCGGCCAGTGTCGCGCTGATGCTGCCGGGCAAGACCTACAAGGTGACGACCGTCACCGGCGTGCAGGTCCGCAATTCGGAAGGGCAGGTGCAGACCGAGACGGACCAGACCGAAACCTTCTGGTTCCGCACCGATGCAAGCGCGCCGGCGCGGCTGGATCCGTGGATGCTGTGCACCCTGCCCGACGAAAAGGAACAGCATGTCTTCGGCCACGAGGCGATCAAGCTGGTCTTCAATACCAACGATGTGGATCAGCTTTATGCCGCCTATGGCAAGGAATTGCGGGCACGCCTGAAGGCGGCATCGTTCCGCCAGGTTGACGAGCCGGGCGTGCAGCACCCCCTGCCCATCGGCGACGCCACGCTGGAGCCCGTCTCGGCCACCCATCTGTCGCCCTTCGAGGCAGTGCTGACCGAACTTCTGAAAGAGGCCGGACCCTGTATCGCCGTCGATGAGACGCGCGCCCGCCATTCCATGCTGGAGATCCCGATCCCGATGGACCCCCATACCGATTACGTCCTCGATATCGAGGCCGTCGATATCGGCGCCGCGCCGAACACCACCGGCCAGCGCGTGCTGCGCAAGCCCTTCTCGACCGGTGCTTTTGCCTCGACCGAGGACTTCGCGCTGCAATTCGCCGCCACCCGCACCGAACATCGCGCCGTGGCGCCGGGCGCGATGCAGGCGATCGGCGTGCAATTCGCCGCCCGTCAGCCCGAGGGTCCGGAACTCGACAGCGCCATGATCGCCGCCGGGCTGGAACCGATGCCGGTGCCGGATCGCCCGCGCATCGTGATCTTCTGGGAACAGGCCGGCCCCGCCGCTCAGCCCGCCCCTGCCGCCGTGCTGATCGACGCATCCGAACCCCTGCGCCGCACAAGGATGCTGCCACGAGAGATCGCGAGCGATGACGAAACACCGGTCACGCGGCTGGAACTTGTCGCGCAGGAATGGCTGAACGTGGCCGAGGGGCCGGGCAGCGACGCGATCATCGACCGGCTGATCCACGCACCCGGCGCGCAACGTCTGCTGATGACCCTGAAACCCGGCTCGCGCGGCAAGATCCTGCAGGCCGATCTGGTCCGCCGCGCCTTCCCGCTGCCCTATCTGGACGGCGCCGGGGCCAGCGATGCGCGCTATCCCATCCTGGCCGAGACGCTGGCCCGCGCGCCATGGGAGGAAGAGGACTGACATGGCACCGCCGCGCATCTTCGATCCGACCGCATTCAAGGCGCAGGGCGCGCTGATCACCACGCGCGCTCTGTTCAAGGGCTTTCCGCGCCCGCCCACCGATCTCAGCGACGCGCCGCGCCTGGTCTTCCTGCGCTGGCAGGTCAATCCGCGTATCGGGATGCCGGTCGAACCGTTCAAGGTCTGGCGCCGCCAGGCCATCCAGGTCGAGGAAACCGCGATCGAACCCGAACGCCTGACCCTGCCGCCGCTGGGACAAATCCATGTCATGCCCGAGCCGATGGTGTCGCTGTCGCTGGACCTGCGCGCCGGATCTTCGGGCGCGGCGGGCAATGTGGTCTTTTTCGCCGACGGCATCGGGTTCGAGAACATCCTCGCGATCCTGCCCTATAATCTGGGCGCGAACGGCGCGACCGTGATGCGCTTTCAGGCGGCCTACGTCACCGCGGTCCTGATCCTGGGCACTGGCAGCGTGCAGGGTTTCGCGGGCCTGCCGCAATCGGCGGCCGACAAGATCGGGGGATGGGAGTTGGTCGAAACGGTCGGGCTGCCGGTCGATGAAGGCGGCTGGTCCGATCTCGCCGACCAGAACCACGGCGTCAAGCAGGGCCTGGTGGGCGCCGAGGTGCCGGCGCCTGACGCCGCAGCCCAGCGATATGCGCGCGGCATCAACCCCTTCGGCTGGCACCAGACCTTTCCCACGGGCGAGATCGCGCCCGCCTGGACGCTGCCGTCGCCCAAGGATCTGATCGCGGATGCCGACACCCAGCTTTTGCCCATGCTGCACGAGGCGATGCGGCTGCCCCCCGCCGACCAGGCCGGGTTCACCCGCGATTTCCAGATCAACCCGCCCGAAAATCCCTCGGGCCAGCAGATGAGCGGCGATCCCGGCCGCGCCACCATCGCGCCGCTGACATTGCTGCAGATGACGGTTTCGACCGATCCGTTGCAGGCCGTCACGCTGGGGTTCGGAACCGGCTATCTTTACGAGGACATTCCCGGCATCACGCTGGGCGCGATGTCGTTCTTTGATGACAAGGGCGTCAGCGACTGGGATTTCATGGTCACCGGCCTGTGGCGCGGCGAGGGGATGCGGGCCGGGCGCGAGGTCGAATTCGCGGCCCTGATCCCGCGACCGCGCCTGGTCCTTCCGCCACCCGCCCCCGCCGATCTGGCCCTGGATTTCCTGGGCCACCACCAGCCCGCCGCGCCAGACGGACCCTGGAGCGCGGCGACGCGGCTGTCCTGGGAACGGCTGCCGCTGGACAATCTGTCGCGCGTGGCCAGCTTTGCCGCCGGCCGGGCCGATCTGGCGCAGCCCGGACAGCCCGCCCATCCGCTGATGGAACGCCGGGCGACCGCGCCCGGCCATCTGCCGATCGGCGATGCCCGCAATCCGCAGGATCCCGAACCCACGCGGCAAAGCGCCAGCGACAGCTTCTATCCGATCCCCAACGATCCGGGCAGCGTCAGCGCGCGCTATGGCATCGCCACCCAGAACATCTTCGGTATCTGGTCGCCCTGGGTCGTCACCGCATTCGATTCCAGCCAGCCCGATCCGGATGCCGTCCAGATCGTCGATGCCAATCTGGTCCCCACCGATCCCGGTCCGCCGGCCACCGTCTGCCCGGGCGAATTGCGGGTCGAGATCGTGCTGGACTGGCGCGCGCGGCGCCCGGCCTCGGTCGCGTTCCGCGGTCGGCTTTTCGCCTCGGCCACGCGGCACGACGATCCGCCCGCCGGAATGCCCGGCGCGGTCCAGACCGATCTGGCCGGGGCGACCAGGATTGTGACGATCAGCTTCGCAGGCGACGTGCCCAGTGTCGCGGGCGGCAGCATCCTGGCGCTGAACTCGCAGGGCGACGCCACCGTCGCGCCGGGCCCCGCGCAGGGCAGCAGCCGGCGCTATCGCCTGATCGTGCCGGGCTTCTCGCTGGATTACGCGGCCACGCCCCATATCGGGCTGGCGCTGTCGGCGCGATTGCAGGAACGGCTGGCGCCCATGCGAACCGGCGCCTGGTCGCCGCCCAAACTGGCCTATGCTTCGGATCCGCGTGCACGATTGACCAACATCATGCCGATCGTTCCGCTGACCAGCCTGCCCGATGCGGGGGGCCAGGGGCACGCGCGGCTGTCCTGGGCCGCCCTGCCCGGCGCCGCCGGTTACGTCGTCTATACCTCGAACGAATTCACCCTGCTGGATCGGACCGGGCAACCGCGCGCCGCCCCCGACGCCACTCTGTCCCAGCGGCTGGTGGCGATGCAGGCCGCCTTCGATGCCGATCCCGACCGCAACGCCTTCACCCGTGTCAACGACACGCTTCTGACCGCGACCAGTCTGGACGTCGCGATCCCGCGCGGCTCGCAGGCGATCCATGCCTGGATCGTGCTGCCCGTCAGCGCCGGCGGCACCGAGGCGCCCTGGCCCATGACCTCCAGCGCGATGATCGTCTATGCCGCGCCCAAGGTGGCCGAACCCGCGCCGCCCCGGATCGAGGTGCGCCGGATCGAACAGGGCGCGGGCTTTGCCGCCCGCATCCGGGTCGAGACGCGGGCCGATGCGGGCGCGCGGCCACGGCATCTGAAACTGTATCGCACCCGCGTCGCCGACGCCGCCCGCGCGCTGGACAGCATGGGATTGCCGGTGGCCGAGATCTCGGCCTCGGGCGGGGGCTGGTCCACGACGCCGCCCGCGCCCGCCGCCGATGGCTGGATCGACGTGGCGACGGGGACGGACGCGCCGGGCGGATCGTGGAAACATGTCTGGTATCGCGCCGTGGCCCTGGCCGACGGCCTGCCGCAAAGGGGCGTGCTGGGCGGCCGGTCGCTGGCCTCGCCCGCGGTGCCGGTGGTGATCCCGCCCGCCGGACCGCCGCCGCTTTCGGCGCTTGCGCTGAGCTGGCCGGGCGGCGGTCCGGGCGATGTGCTGGCGAGCTTCGCAACCGATGCGCCCGTGGCCGAGACGCCGCTGGGCGCCCATATCCTCGAGGTCGAGGCGCTGGAACAGGGCCTTCCCGCACCGGTCATCCGCCGGCGGATCGCCCTTGCCGAAATCGCCGCTGCCGCGCCCGCCGCGCCGGATTCCGGCCTGTGGCGCAGCGCGCCGGGGCAATATTCGCTGCTTTTGCGGCGCGCCGACGTGACCCATTCGGCCAGCCTGACGATCCGCCTGATCGACCCGCTGGGCCGGGCAAGCGAACGCGTCGCCGCGATCGGGCCCGGCGTGCTTCTGCCGCCGCCACAGATGTCCGAGATCGACAGTTTCTCGATCGCCGGGCGCGGCAAGGTCTTTACCTTCACCCTCGCGAATACACGCGACGACATGATCAACGGCCAGCCCTGGCGCCTGCGGATCGAGCTGGCACCGGCAACGATCGTCCCGCCGACCCGCTTTCCGCGTCGGGGCGTGCCCGGAGGCCTGCCGGGCCGGGGAATTCCCCTGCCCGGCGGCGGCCTGACCATCCGCGGACGGACCCAGTTCACGCTGTCGGACGGCAAATGGATCTATGACGCGGCGCTTGCCTCGATCCCGGTCACGGCGCCGGACGAAACCTTCGCCGCCGCGCGCCAGCGGGTGGGCGACAGCCTGCGGATCTCGATCATGGCGAAATCGGCCCTGCGGGCGGTTTCAGCCACGATCACCGGCCCGGACGGGGCCAGCGACAGCAAGAGGGTCAGGGGATGATGACGATCGGGAAAGGACCGCAGCGATGGTGACCGTCTTCACATTGACGCCGGCGGCGGCCGCACAATCGTTGCAGGATAGCGGGCTCGATGCGCTTGGCCTGACCGCGCCGCGCCTGGCGGCTGCCTGGGGTACGGCCAATCCCGGCTTCGACGCGGCAGGGCTGCGGCTGACGCCCTCGGGTTCGGCGCGGGCGCCCTGGTTCGGGGTTCTGGAATATCTCGACAATGGCGCGGCCTTTCGCGATGTGTCCGGCGCACCGATCATCGGGCCGGTCGCGGTCTTCCGGCTGCATCCGCAATCCGCCCAGCGGCTCGAGGCGCTGGCCCAGGGCCGCTATGGCCAGCCCGGCCAGCCGCATCACCGCATCATCCCCGAGACGATGGTGTTCACCGGCGCGGTGCCCGCCCCGGACCGGTCGCCCCAGACCTGGGAACCGGGCGATACACTGCCCCGAACCGAGCCCTACAGCTTTCACGACCATCGCGGGCTGATCGTCGATCCGGTCGCGGTGGCTGCCCTGTTCGACGACCTGATGACGGCGTTTCCGGCGCTGGATGCCTCGAACGGGGCGGCGCGGAACGGGGCGGGTGGCGTGGCCAGCATCGCGGGCCTTGCCTCGGGCATCCAGGTTCAGATCTGCGATCTTCATGGCAAGCCCTATATCGCGATCCCCGGCGGGCCGGGCGTCGAAGGGCGCAACGGCGGCAATCCCGCCGGGACGCCCGACGGCAACGGATTGATCGAGCCTGCCCCCGGCGACACGCTGACCGGGACCGGCACGGCGGCCGCGGCGCGGCTGCGACTGGGCTGGGCCACGGGCGGGGTGATGGGCGCGGGGCCGCTGGCGCTGCCGACGCTGCCTGCCGGCGTCACGCTGCCCCGGCAATTCCTGCGCGCCTTCGCCACCGATCTGGACTGGCACCTGCGCGGCAATCGCAGCAATGCAACCGTCAGCGGCGTGCCCGCCGATGACGGCAAGATGCCAGCCGATCTGCAACCACAGGTGCGCGACGCGATCACGGTGGATTACCTGACCGACGGTCCCGACCTGCTGGCCGAATCCGGCCGCATCATCACCCGCACCGGCGGCGCGCCGGGCAGTCCGCTGGTCTTTGCCGTGGCGCCGCTGATCGCGGACGGGGTCGGCCTGCCGCCGGCTGTCGGAGGCCCCGGCCACTGGCCAGCCTTTCCCGCGCCCGACACGGCGGCAGGCTTTGCCACCGGCAATGCCAACCCGCTGGCCGGGGCAAGTGCCGCCTGGACCGCAGGCACGGATGTCGTCGTCAGCCTGCCCGCCGATCTGGTTCCCGACGGGGCGTCGGTCCGCATCTATGCGCAACGCTTTCAGCTGATCGATTCGATCGGCGAGGCGCCATCCTTCCTGCGCGGCGATGGCGGCACGGCCATCGCCGCCGGGGGCCAGCCCACACGGATCCTGGTCGGCAATCCGATGGCGCTTGCGCCGGGCGATCCCAGACCCAGCCCGGCGGTGCTGGTCTTCGATCTGGTGGTGACGCCGCGCCGGGGCAGCCGGCGGCTGTTCGCCAACCGCCGGCTGGATATCGCGGCAGGCCCGGCCGCGCTGCCGCCCGACCCCTTTGGCACGCCTGATCCCATGGCCGCGCTGCCGCCCGCGATCAAGTCCGTCTGCCCCGCTCCGATCTTCGGGATGACCCGGACCACCAATCCGGCCGGGGGCCTGACGAATCCCATCGACATCGTCCGCGCCCTGGGCAACGAGACCGAGCCGCGCGAGGGCCCGCGCCACGCCACGATGGGCCGGCTGGAGGGGATCACCGTCTCGGGGATCGGTAATGTGCAATTGCAGGCCGGGCTGGACTGGGACGGGGTGCTGTCGGGCGCCCGCTGGACGCGCGAGACGCGCTGCGCGCTGATGCGCGAGGGCAATCCCGGCAATCCGGCCGGACCCGATACGCATGTCTCCGGCGTCCGGGTGACGGGCGCTCTTGGCTATGACCTGGCCCGCCATGCGGTCAGGCGGGTGCAGCCGATGCTGCCTCTGCCGGGCGGCGCCGCGGCGGGAACCTCGCCGGGCTGGATCGTCATGTCGGGCGGCAACAACATGAACCCGCCCGCCCCCGATCCCGCAAATCCGCCCGCGGCGGGAACCTCGGCCGGGGTGCTGCTGCAAACCGTGGCGGCCATCGCCGAGACGCCGGAACTGTCGCTGCTGCCGGCGGGCAACCCGCTGGACAGCGGCGCGCCGATCACCTTCGACCAGCTTCTCGACGACATCGCCGGGGCGCTTGGCATTCCATCGCCTTCGGGCAGCATCACCGTGGCCAACGAGAATCGCCTGATCAACGAGGTGCGGCGCGAATATTTCCTGTCCCGCGACGGGGCGCGGGATGCGCTGTGGTCGCTGGCCCGCGCCATTCTGGAGGCCGAGGAACTGGTCTATATCGAAACCCCCGGACTTGCCCGCACGGCGCGGCCCCAGGGCACACCCGCACCCCAGGAAATCGACCTGATCGCGCTTCTGGCGCAGCGCATGTCGGCGCGGCCCAATCTGAAGGCGATCATCGTCACCCCGCGTGACGGAGACCTGATTCCCGCTCCCTTCGCCCGGCGCGCCTTCGCGCAGCGCAAGGAGGCCTATGACACGCTGTCCGCAGCCGCGCCGGGCCGGGTGGCGGCCTTCCATCCGAAGGGTTTTCCCGGCCGGGACGCACTGATCCGCAGCACCATCGTCATCGTGGACGACATCTGGTCGCTGACCGGCGCCAGCCATATCCGCCGCCGCGGCATGACCTTCGACGGCAGCGCCGCGGTGGCCTCGTTCGACCGCGACATCGCGCGCGGCTACAGCGTCAAGGTGCAGGGCCAGCGCGTGGCCGCCATGGCCGCGCGACTGGGCGTGGCGCGGATGGATGCCAACGGTTCGCCGGTGGCGGAATTCCTGCGACTGGCGCGACCGGCCTCGGCCTTCTCGCTGATCCGCGACCTGCTTGCACAGAACGGCGCGGGGCTGATCCAGCCCTTGTGGCACGGCCCGCAGGACAATGCGGTGCTGCCGCAGGATGACGACGTGGCCGATCCCGACGGCACGAACGGCGCACCCGCCGGACTTGGACTGGCAGCATTCCTGAGCGAGGCCTGAACGCCGGCCGGGATCCAGTGCCGGCCGTGCCGCGTGGTGCCCGCCGCTCGTCGGCGGGGCAGGAATTTGATCCATGTCCCTGCAAGGCCACAGGCCCGACGATCCGTCGCCCGCCGCCTCCGGGAACGGCGTTGCCGTGCACGGTTTGCGAAGCGCGCCGCCGGTTGCTACATGCAGCGCAACCATACCCGAAGGCAAGTGATGACCCCGCGCCCCGACCCGGACAGCCAGCAGACCATCCGCGACGCCGCACGC
>NZ_DHXG01000092.1:6200-18357 GCF_002413585.1 Paracoccus sp. UBA5162 | reverse complement strand
ATGATGGACTGGACCGACAGCGCCTGCCGCCGTTTTCACCGGATCATGTCGCGCCGGGTGCTGCTTTATACCGAAATGGTCACGGCCCCGGCCATCATTCATGGCGATCCTGAGCGGCTGCTGGACCACGAGGCGGGCGAACATCCGCTGGCCTTGCAGATCGGCGGCTCGGATCCGGCGGAATTGCGACAGGCGACGCGAATCGCCGCCGGTTGGGGCTATGCCGAGATCAATCTCAATGTCGGCTGCCCCAGCGACCGCGTGCAATCGGGCTGTTTCGGCGCGGTCCTGATGAAACAGCCCGATCTCGTGGCCGATTGCGTGGCCGAGATGATCGCCGTCAGTCCGGTCGAGGTGACGGTGAAATGCCGCATCGGCGTGGACGACCAGAACCCGGCCGAGGTGCTGCCCGCCTTTCTGGCCAGGATGGCCGAGGCGGGCGTCACCCGCATCGCCATCCACGCCCGCAAGGCATGGCTGCAAGGTCTGTCGCCGCGCGAGAACCGCGAGGTGCCGCCGCTGGATTATCCGCTGGTCCATGCGATGAAGGCCGAATTTCCCCATCTGCACCTGTCGGTCAACGGCGGCGTCGTCTCGCTGGATCAGGCGCGCGATCACCTGCGCGTCATGGATGGCGCGATGATCGGACGTGCGGCCTATCACCAGCCATGGGACATTCTGGGCGGGGCCGATCTGCTGTGGGACCAGATGCCGCCCTTCGCGACGCCGCGACAGGTCGCCCATGCCATGCGCCCGCTGATCGCGCAGCATCTGGGCACGGGCGGGCGGCTGCATCAGATCTCGCGCCACATGCTGGGTCTGTTTCATGGCCAGCCGGGCGCGCGAGGATGGAAGCGGACGCTGTCAGAAGGCGCATCGAAAGGCGGGATCGAGGTCTATGACGCGGCACTGGCGCAGGTGACGCGGATGGCTGCGTGAGCCGATTTCGCTCTGGCGCCCGTCGCGCGCCGGCGATAACCACAGCCGCATGAGCGCGCTGCTGATCCCCGCCCTGACCCTGACCGCCACGGGCGCCGCAGCGGGAATTCTTGCCGGACTGCTGGGCGTCGGCGGCGGGATCATCCTCGTTCCGGCCTTCCTTTTTGCCTTCACGCGGGCGGGCTATTCCGGGCCGGACCTGATGCAGATCTGTCTGGCGACCTCGCTGGCAACGATCATCGTCACGTCGATGCGGTCGGTCATGGCCCATCACCGGCGCGCGGCGGTGGATTGGTCGATCCTGCGGGACTGGGCGGTCTGGATCGCCATCGGGGCGCTTCTGGGGGTGCTGACGGTCGGCGCGCTGCGAACCCGCACGCTGCAGGTCATCTTCGCGGTGCTGGTCGTGCTGATCGCCAGTTTCATGGCCATCTCGCGGCCGCATTGGCGGCTGGGAACCGAGATGCCCACCGGCATCCGGCGCGCGCTGATCGGTCCGGTGATCGGCTTCGTTTCGGTCCTGGTCGGGATCGGTGGCGGCAGCATGGGCGTGCCGCTGATGACGCTGCACGGACGGTCGATGCATCGCGCGGTCGCGACCTCGGCCGGGTTCGGCGTGCTGATCGCGGTGCCCTCGGTCGCGGCGTTCCTGATCGTTCCGGCCTCGGATGCGCCGCCCTGGACCCTGGGTTCGGTCAATCTGCCCGCGCTTTTCATCACCATCGCCATGACGCTGATCACGGCGCCTTTCGGCGCCGCGCTGGCCCATCGCACGGACCCTGCCCGGCTGAAGCGGATCTTCGCGATCTTTCTGTTCCTCGTCGCCATCAACATGATGCGCAAGGCCCTGACAGGCTGAATCCCGGCAGCCGCCCTGCGAAGGCCCCAGGCCAGGCCAGCCCCAACCATCGGCCTGGTTCCAATCGCGGCGACGGGATGCAGATGGTGGCGGGCCGGCCCTGTCCGGTCGCGGTGGCGGGAATTTTCGGCAGGACAGCTCGCCAGACGACCCTTGCGTTCAAGGCTGGCCAGGCTTGCGGACGATCACATCGATCAGGGCCGCCGGTCCCGAATGGCCCGGCCCCTCGTCCAGCACGGCGTCATAATCCTCGGCCCTGACCACCTGCCAACCGGGGAAGGCCGGCAACAGACGGTCCGGCGTCCACAGATTCGGTTCGCTGCGCGGCCCGCCCGAGCCGTTCCCCAATTGCCGCGTGCTGAAGCCGTGCAGGAACACGGTGCCGCCGGGCATCGTCGTCCGCGCCATCCCGGCCAGGATTTCGGCCCGCAGGCGTGGATCGGCGAACTGGAAGAAACAGCCCAGGACGACGTCGAAACCGTTCGACGGCCAGCCATAGGATTCCAGGCTTTCCTGCCGCCATTCCATTGTCACGCCATGCCGCGCGGCCAGCGCCATCGCCTTTTCACGACCGGTCCCGGTCGGCTCGATCGCGGTCACGCGACAGCCCTGCCGCGCCAGCCAGACGGCGTTCCGGCCCTCGCCCTCGGCGATGGTCAGCACATGGGCGCCTGCGCCCAGGCCGCCCAAGTGATCGCGCACGAAGGCGGCCGGCGCCTCGCCGAAATGAAATTCCTCTCCGCTGAAACGTTCGTTCCAGTCCATCCGCGATCCTCCTTGTCCTGGTGAAGATACCGCCGGGAGGCCGGACACAGGGCGCCGGCCGCCCGGCCGGAAAGTCAATCGGTCGGCTGATCCAGCGCCTCGAACCCTGCCTTCTGGCGCGCCGTCCAGCGCAGATGCAGGACCAGCCCGTCCTCGCCGGCCTCTTCGCGTTCGACCACCCCGGCCTCGTGCAGCCAGGCCCGGCGCCGGCCATCGGCGAATTCCAGCGTCACGACCGCCGCTTCGCGCGGCTCGTCCAGCGCCTGCGCCAGATGCGCGTCGATCGCAGCGATCAGGTCGTCAAGCCCCTCGCCCGACAGGGCGCTGACCGCCTGCACCCCCTGCGTCCGCGCATCGGTGCGGCGCAGGGCGGCGCGGGTATCGGCGGACAGGGCGTCGATCTTGTTCCAGACCTCGATCAGGTCCACATCCTCGTCGACACCCAAGGATCCAAGGATCTCGGCCACATCTTCGGCCTGTTCCTCGGTCTCGGGATGGCTGATGTCGCGCACATGCAAAATCAGATCGGCCGCCAGCACCTCTTCCAGCGTGGCACGGAAGGCCGCGACCAATTCCGTGGGAAGATCGCTGATGAAGCCGACCGTATCCGACAGGATGATCTTGCGGCCTGGGGCGCCGGCGCCGGCATCAGGCAGACGGACCGCACGCATCGTCGGATCCAGCGTCGCGAACAGCATGTCCTTGGCCATGACATCCGCACCGGTGAGGCGATTGAACAATGTCGATTTCCCGGCATTGGTATAGCCGACAAGCGCGACGATCGGATAGGGAACCCGGGCCCGGGCCGCGCGGTGCAGCGTCCGGGTCCTGACCACACGTTCCAGCTGGCGGCGCAGCCGGGTCATCTGTTCGTCGATGGCGCGGCGGTCAGCCTCGATCTGCGTTTCGCCGGGGCCGCCGACAAAGCCAAGGCCGCCGCGCTGACGTTCCAGATGCGTCCAGGCGCGCACCAGCCGGGTCCGCTGATAGGACAGGGCCGCCAGTTCCACCTGCAGCACCCCCTCGCGGGTCCGCGCCCGGTCGGCGAAGATTTCCAGGATCAGGCCGGTCCGGTCCAGAAGCTTGACGTCCCAGGCCTTTTCCAGATTGCGCTGCTGGACAGGCGTCACCGGACCGTCGACCAGGACCAGTTCGGCCTCTTCCGCCGACAGCCTTTCGCCTATCTCGGCCAGCTTGCCCTTTCCGAACAGCCGTCCCGCATCGGGACTGCGCAGGCGCGCGACTTCCTGGCCCACGATCTCGATTCCCGGCAGGGCATGGGCCAGCGCCACAGCTTCCGCCAGCGCATGCTCGGGCGTGCGCCGCCGCACGCGCGCATGGCCCAGATCCGGGTGGATCACATAGGCGCGGGTCGGCCTGGCCTCGGTCGAGGTGGGTTCGGCCAATCAATCCTCGTTTTCGTAAAGCGAGATCGGCTGACCCGGCATGATCGTGCTGATGGCGTGCTTGTAGACCAGCTGCGATTGCCCGTCCCGGCGCAGAAGCACGCAGAAATTGTCGAACCAGGTGATCACACCCTGCAATTTCACGCCATTGATCAGGAAGATCGTGACCGGCACCTTTGCCTTGCGGACATGGTTGAGAAACGCGTCCTGCAGGTTCTGCTTGTCGCCAGCCATCTTGTTTTTACCCGTCTTTGGAACTGTCCCGATCGAAAGTTACATCTAAGCCGTCAAGACGGGCCATGCAAGCGACAGTGGCCACATGAAAAATCAACTGCGGATCGGGCTTGCGGCCAAGGCGGAAAGACGCCCCGGCCTGGACGCCGATCCGGCCTTCCCGATCTCGGACGGACGCGCGCCTGTTGCGGATCATTCCGCGGCGGCGGCCTTGTTCGTCATCTGATCAAGAGCGTTCGCAATCTTGCCCAGCGTTTCATCGGCGCCGGTGATGTCATAGCGCGCGGCCAGCGCATCGGGCGCGAGATAGCCGATCTTCGTTTCCTCACCATCCTGCCAGACCAGGACGCGCAGGGGCAGATCCAGCGCCACGCGCGGATTGGCCTGCATCAGCAACGTGCCAAGGGCCGGGTTGCCGAAGATCAGCACCGTCGCGGGTTTCATTTCAAGCCCGGCCTCGGCGGCGGCGGCCTGGTGATCCACCCGCGCCAGCAGCGTGGCGGGGCTGTCCGCGACCGCCGCTTCAAGCCGATCGGCGGTTGTGGCGACATCATCGGGACTGGACTTGACCACCCATTCATCCGCGTTGGCGACACCCGTCGCGGCGGCGAGGCAGAGCGAGATCGCGGCAATCAGTTTACGCATGGCATTGTTCCTTTGCTGTTCTGGCGGCAAGCCCAGCTTGCGCCGTCGCGACGCGGATTGCCAGCCGCGATCGGGTTCGCGAAGGGGCGCCGATCAGGGCTTGCGCGGTCAGTGCTGGCAATCGGCGCCGGTTTTGCCTCAGATAGCGACATGAGCGTTCCCGAATCCGATCATCCCGAAATCCTGCTGCTGGGTGGCGGCCATGCGAATCTTCTGGCGGCACCGCTTCTTCGCAAGGCCCTGCCCGATGCCCGGATTCTGCTGATCGACGCGGCCCCCGACGCGGTCTATTCGGGAATGATCCCCGGACTGGTGGCCGGGCATTATGGCCCGGACGAACCGCGTGTCGCACTGACGGATTTTGCCGCCAGGAACGGCATCCGCTTTCTGCAAGGGCGCGTCGCCGGTGTTGATCCGACGACGCGGCAGATCGCGCTGGCGGATGGCGCACAGATCGCCTACGGGCTTGCGGCTCTGGATCTGGGCAGTCACACCGCGATGCCCGGACTTGCGGGCTTTGCCCGCCACGCAGTGCCGATAAAGCCGCTGGCGGGCTTTACCGCCCGCCTGTCGCTGATGCCGACGGGCAGCAATGCGGCGATCATTGGCGGCGGCATTGCGGGTGCCGAAATGGCGCTGGCCCTGGCCTGCCGGCTGACCGGCGGCGTCACGCTGATCGAGGCCGGGCCCGACATCGCGGCAAGTCTGGGCCGGCGGACGCGTTCGCGGCTGCGGTCGGCGCTGGACCGGGCCCGCGTGCAGGTCTTGACCGGGGCGACGGTCGCTTCGGTCGAGGCCGACGCCGTGGTGCTGGCCGACGGGCGCAGGATCGCCGGCCAGGTGACCATCGGTATCGCGGGCGCGCGGCCGCAGGACTGGCTGGCGCGCGATCTTCCCGCGGATGGCGCGGGTTTCGTGCGGGTCCTGCCGACGCTTCAGGTCGAGGGGCATCCAACCCTGTTCGCCGCCGGGGATTGCGCCGCGATGATCCACGCCCCGCGCCCCAAGGCCGGCGTCTTCGCGGTGCGGCAGGCCCCGGTCCTGGCGCGAAATCTGGTGGCCGCGTATCATGGACGACCGCTTCTGCACTATGATCCGCAGCGCGACTATCTCAAGATCATCTCGCTGGGTGGACGGACCGCGCTGGCCGAATGGTACGGGCTGACTTTGCATGGCCGCTGGCTGTGGCGGTGGAAGGACCGGATCGACCGCCGCTTCATGGACAGGCTTCAGGGCTGATCGCAGGTACCGTCACCAAGCCTGATCTGCGCCAGTACCGGATAATGATCCGAGGGCCAGCGCCCGCCCGGATTGTCGCGCAAGGCGACCGGTCGGTCCGTCAGCACGCTGTCGCAATCATACAGCACATGGTCGATCGCGCCGAACAGGTTCAGGCCGCGGCCGAAATGGAAACTGGATCCGCGCACCGGTGTCAGCGACAGGCCCGCGCCGCGAAGAATGTCGGCTGTGGCAGAGCCCGCCATCGCGTTCAGATCCCCCGCCACCACCACATGTTCGCCCGCAGCCAGCCAGGGCGCGATCCGGCTGGCCACCAGCCGCGCCGAGCGCAGCCGGTTCTGGCCGCTGCGAAAATCGAAATGGACGTTGACCAGGCGCAGGCTCTGTCCGGTCTCGAGGTCCGTAAAGCGCGCCCAGGATGCAAAAGCGGGCCATGAGCCGTCGAAGCTGCGCGAATAGATCACCTCGGGCGTGTCGGAAAAGAAGAACCACCCCTGTTCCTCGGGCCGCAGGCGGTCCTTGCGATAAAAGATCGGCTGGGTCGAGGGAAAGTTGCGCCAGTCGCCGCTGGCCGCGGCGGCGAAATCCGGCATCGCGGCCAGCAGGTCATCGCGCGCCAGATTGACGCTGCCGTCGCTGCCGTGCCGAAAGCTTTCCATTTCCTGAAACGCGATCAGGTCGGCGTCGAGGCGGCCCAGCACCTCGGCGGCCGCGCCGCGCCGCCTCTGCCAGCCCGCTGCCGACCAGCGATCGTCGTCACTCGCCGCCAAGGCGATGTAATGGATGTTCATCGTCGCGATACGCAGCGTGCCGGGACGCGGCGGCGGAACCGGGCCACCGCGCGAATTCCACGCTTGCAATCCGGCGCCCAGAACCAGGATCGCCATCACGGCACCCGCGAGACACCGAATAATCCATCGCGAAGACATCGTGCCAAGGTGACGGGAATCGCGCCGCTGTCAATTCACGCTGTCTTGCGACGCCCAGTGCCGCGCGCTGAAGCAAGGCTTGTAACATTTCGGCCCGTCCCGTCGAATGGGACAGGACTACCCCTGGCCTGCAAGGCCGCGAAAGACAGGAGAGACCGTGGACAGACGCAGCTTTCTGATCGCGACCGCCGCGGCCGCATCGGCCACGACCGCCGCCCTGCCTGCCGCCGCGCAATCACCGCGGATGGTGCCGGTGGCCTTCGATGCGCGCTGGCGGGCGCTGACCTTTCCGGGCCGGACGCCGACGCGCTATAAGCTGGGCGGAACGACATTGACGATCGAGGCGGATGCAAGCTCGTCGCTGATCTACCGGCCGGCGCCGGACGCCGCGCGCGGCGCCACGACCGCCCGCTGGTCCTGGTCGGTCTCGGCCAGCGTTCCGCCGACCGATCTGTCGCGCAAGGGGGGCGACGACCGCAATCTGTCTGTCTATTTCGTCTTCATGGATCCGCAGGCGGCGGCGCGGCTGTCACCCGACACCTCGCCCCGCCGGCTGCTGGCCAACCGTTCGGCGCGGGCGCTGATCTATGTCTGGGGGGGCCAGCGGGCGCCGGGCAGCCTGATTCCCAGCCCCTACATGCGCGGGCGCGGGGTGACGGTGGTGCTGCGCGGGCCGGGGACGGGTCGGGCCCAGGCGCGTGTGGACCTGGCCGCCGATCATGCAAGCGCCTTCCGCACCGCGCCGGGCGTTCTGGTGGGGCTGGCAGTCTCGGCCGACAGCGACGATACCGACACAGCGCTGCGCGCCAGCCTGTCGAATCTGGCTTTGGGATAGATCGGCCGGGCGCCGCTTGGGCACGCCCGTCCCTGCAGACCGTCGCGCGTCAGGGCTCTCCTCGACCGAAGGTCTTCCATCCCATGCGCCAGCGCAGCACCGTGGTCAGGGCGCAGGCCGCCGCGAAGATGCAGGCCAGGATGGGAAACCGGCCCGGCAGCAGGCACATGAGCAGGAAGATGACGATCGTTTCGAAGCCTTCGGTCAGCCCGCCCAGATAATAGATCCCCTTCTGCGGAAAGGCCGATGCTTCCCGGCCCCGTTTGGCGGCAATGGCGGCAAAGGCCAGAAACGACGAACCCGTGCCCACGAAGGCAGCAATCAGTGCCGCGGCCGGCAGCGCGTTCGCTGCCGGATCGTTCAGCGCGAAGCCCAGCGGAACCAGGGCGTAAAAGACGAAATCCAGCGCGATGTCCAGGAACGCCCCGCGATCGGTCGGACCCGCGATCCGCGCCACCGCGCCGTCCAGCCCGTCCATCGTGCGATTGACGACGATCAGCACGGCCGCCGCGGCGAACCATCCCGCAGCCAGGGCCGGAATGGCCAGCAGCCCCACCGCAAACCCGGCCAGGCTGATCGCGTCGGCGCCGATGCCACGCTCGGACAGGGCCTGTGCCAGCGGACGCATCGCCGCGCGTTGCAGCGGCAGAAGCTGGGCGTCGATCATCCGCGCCTCCAGCGGTGGAACCGCTCTGCCAGCGCCAGCGCGCGCGCGTCCACATGGGCGCGGCGCCAGACGCCGGCGACGGATTTGCCGGCCTCGGCCCAGGTCGGATAGATGTGGATGGTGCCGAGGATCCTGTTCAGCCCCAGCCCGTGTTTCATCGCCAGCACGAATTCCGCGATCAGATCGCCGGCATGGTCGCCGACGATGGTCGCGCCCAGGATGCGATCCTTGCCCGGCGGCGTCAGAACCTTGACGAAACCCCGCGCCGCGCCATCGGTGATGGCCCGGTCCAGATCGGCCAGATCGAAGCGCGTCACCTCGACCGCGATACCCTTTTGCCGTGCCTCGGCCTCGGACAATCCGACGCGGGCGACTTCGGGGTCGGTAAACGTGGCCCAGGGAATCACCCGGTAATCGGCCTTGAAGCGCTTGAGCACGCCGAACAGGGCATTGATGCTGGCAAACCAGGCCTGGTGCGAGGCCGTATGCGTGAACTGGAACGGACCCGCCACGTCGCCCGCCGCCAGGATGTTGGGAAACCGCGTTTCCAGATATTCGTTCGTCTCGATCGTGCGATCGGCCGCGATGCCAAGCCGGTCCAGGCCGAACCCTTCCAGCCGGGCGCTGCGCCCCACCGCGACGATGATCCGGTCAAAGGGAATGCGGGTGGTCGCGCCATCCTTTTCGACCTCGATCCATGTCTCACCATTGTCTCTGCCGCAGCCTGTGGCTTTGTGTCCGGTCAGCACGGTCACGCCATCGGCCCGCAATGCGGATGATACCAGCTCTGCCACTTCGGGATCCTCGCGCAGCATCAGCCGGGGCGCCATCTCGATCTGCGTCACCTGCGATCCCAGGCGGGCGA
Source organism: Paracoccus sp. UBA5162 (assembly GCF_002413585.1). NCBI lineage: Bacteria > Pseudomonadati > Pseudomonadota > Alphaproteobacteria > Rhodobacterales > Paracoccaceae > Paracoccus > Paracoccus sp. UBA5162. The sequence continues at coordinate 8,974 of NZ_DHXG01000092.1, read as the reverse complement.
AAGCCTGTGCCAGCTCGCAGCCGATCGGGCCGCCGCCCAGGACGACCAGACGGCGCGGCGCATGATCCTGCCCCCGCAGCCGGGTCCACAGATCGTCCGAGGTCAGCGGCTCGACCATATCCAGTCCGGGCAGCGGCGGCAGGAAAGGCCGCGCCCCGGTGGCGATGATCACGGCGCGCGTGGTCAGACGCCGGGTTTCGCCATTCTTGCCACTTGTCTCGACGGTCCAGGGGTCGATCAGGCGGGCATGGCCCTTCAGCACCTCGACGCCAAGCCCGGTATAGCGCTCGACGCTGTCATGAGGGGCGATCGTGGCGATCACCTCGTGGATCCGTTCCATGATCGCGCGGAACGGGATGTCCGGTTGCGTGTCGGCCAGTCCCCAGCGGCTTGCATGACGCATCTGATGGGCCAGTGTCGCGCTGCGGATCAGCGCCTTGGAGGGCACGCAGCCATAGTTCAGGCAATCGCCCCCCATGCTGCCCGCCTCGATCAGGGTCACACGCGCCTTGGTCGCCGCCGCGATATAGGCCGAGACCAGCCCGGCCGATCCGGCCCCGATCACGATCAGGTTGCGATCGAACCGCCGCGGCCGACGCCAGCCGGCATGGACGCGGCGCCACCGGACCAGCCCCAGCACCGCCCGCGCCGACCAGGGAAAGACGGCCAGCGCCGCGAAAGAGAACAGGACCGGCGCCGAAACGATGCCTGACAGGCTTTCAAGCCCGGCCAGCCGGGTGCCCGCATTCACGTAGACGGCCGTGCCCGCCAGCATCCCCAGCTGGCTGATCCAGTAAAAGCTCCAGATCGGGATCAGGGTCAGCCCCATGAGCAGATTGACCGCGAAGAACGGAACCACCGGGATCAATCGCAGCGAGAACAGGTAGAAGGCGCCGTCGCGCGCCAGGCCCTTGTCGATCCTGTCCGCCCGCGCGCCAAGCCGCGCCCGCACCCAGTCCCGCGCCAGATAGCGCGCCACCAGAAAGGCCAGCGTCGCCCCCATGGCCGAGGCGAAAGAGACCAGCAGCAGCCCCTGCCAGAAGCCGAACAGCGCCCCGGCGGCCAATGTCATCCAGACCGCCAGCGGCAGGGACAGCGCGGTCACGGCGACATAGGCCACAAGAAAGGCCACCGCCAGCGCCAGCGGACGAGATTGCCGCAATTCGGTGAACCCGGCCAGATGGCCGCGCAGGGCATCGACGCCAAGATCCTGATCGCGCAACAGCCACAACGCCGCCCCGACAAGGACCGCAAGGATGACGAGAAAGGCGGTTTTTTTCACGACTGCTCCTTCGTTGGCCGTGGCGGGCAGTTCGTCCTGTCTTCCGATTTCGTTACAGGAACAGCGAAACCGCGCGGCGGTCGCGGGCCTTGTCTGCGCGTAAAGGCAAGCAAAGGCTGCGACCGGCAGCCTTTCGGCCGTCACGGATCACGCCGCCTTCGGAATGATCGTTCCGACCGGAAGCAGAGGCAGATTGCAGCACCTCGAGTCCCGACAAGGGGAACCGGTCACGACCAAGAACCTGCCATGATCAACCCGGCCAGGCCTCGGCGATCCTTCGCGCCAGGCTGGACAGATCGGCCGCGACCAGATCGGGCTGCGGCACGGAGCGGCCCGGCAGCGGTGCATTCACGCCATGGGTGACAAGCGCGCCCTTGCCGCCCATGGCCTGCAAGCCCATCGTGTCCCAGACATGGCACGCCACCAGACACAGATCGCGCGGCGTGACGGCCAATGCGTCGGCGACAAGCCGGTAGGTCTGCGGCGCGGGCTTGAAACGTCCGGTCGGCGCGACGCTGAAGGATCTTTCGAAATAGCCGCCCAGGCCTGCGCGATCCAGCGCCGAGGGGCCATCCGAGGGCGGCGAATTCGTCAGCGTCACCATGCGGAACCCGAGGTCGCGCAGGTAATCCAGCGCCTCGGCCGCATCCGGATGCGCCGGCAGCGATCCCAGGGCGCGCGCCAGGGCAGCCCTGTCGCGGTCGGTGATCGCGATGCCACGGATGGTTCCCATCATCTCCAGCACCGAAACCGCCAGCGCGGCGAAATTCTCGCGCGCGCCGATCAGGGTCAGCGTCTGCGAATACAGGATCAGTTGGGCGAACCAATCGCGCATCACGGCGCGATCGCCGAAAATCTCCTGGAACACCGGCCCCAGGTGGTCGAGGTCCAGAAGCGTCTCGTTCACGTCGAAGACAAGGATCGGGCGTTGTGTCGTCATCGGGGCTTCCATTGCCGCAGTCGCGTTGCTTCAGCCTGAACCGAAAACCGTGCCGCCGTAAACCGTTTTTGGTCGGGCCATGCCGGCGAACACAATCGTCAAGCCCGCCTCGCGGCCCGGGCCGAGCTCCGCCGCACTTGCGGGGCTATCGTGCATCCCCTACATCTTGCAGCAAGCGACAGAGGACAGCGCCATGGCGATGGAAGCCCACGAAATCGAAGCCCTCATCCGGGCCGCCTTCCCCGATGCGCGTATCACGATCACCGATCTGGCCGGCGACGGGAACCATTTCGCGGCCGAGGTCATCGACGAAAGCTTCCGGGGTCAGAACCGCGTCCAGCAGCAGCGCGCCGTCTATGCCGCGCTGAAGGGCAGGATGGACGGCAATGCGGGCGAACTGCACGCCCTGGCGCTGACAACCAAGGCCCCCGATTGACGCCCCTGCCCCACCCGGGGCTTCGGCCGCGCGACAGAAAGGACAAATCAGATGAGCGACGTCAAGGACAAGATCCAGGACCTGATCGATACCAGCGATGTGGTGCTGTTCATGAA
>NZ_DHXG01000092.1:2373-5807 GCF_002413585.1 Paracoccus sp. UBA5162 | reverse complement strand
GATTACCGCGACGTGAACGTGCTGGCCGATGACGGCATCCGTCAGGGCGTCAAGGATTTCTCGGAATGGCCGACGATTCCGCAGCTTTATGTGAAGGGCGAATTCGTGGGCGGCTGCGACATCGTGACCGAAATGACGTTGACGGGCGAACTGGATCAGCTTTTCGACAAGCAGGGCGTCGGCTATGACAAGGACGCGGCCGCGAAAATTCGCGAGGCAAATGCCTGAAGGGCCTGAAGCGCATGATATTTCCGGGCGCCGCGCGATCTTCTCGCGCGGCGCCCTTTGCGATGGGCCGAAGCTTTTCCCTTTTGACCTTGTCCGGAAAGCTGCCTAACCTGCGCCCACCAAGAAAATGTCCCAGGGAGGGGAAACATGACAATCCGCAACAAGATCGCCTGCCTCGCGGCGGGCGTGGCGCTGACGGCCGCGCCGCTGACGGCTTCGGCGCAGGAATTCATCAATATCCTGACCGGCGGCACCTCGGGCGTCTATTACCCGGTCGGTGGCGCGCTGTCGAAGATTTACAGCGACGGCATCGAGGGTGCCAAGGTTCAGGTCCAGTCCACCAAGGCCAGCGTCGAGAACCTGAACCTGCTGCAGCAGGGCAAGGGCGAGATCGGTCTGGCGCTTGGCGACTCCGTCAAGCTGGCGGCCGAGGGCAGCGCCGATGCCGGTTTTCCGCAGCCGCTGGACAAGCTGCGCGGAATTTCGGCCATGTATCCGAACTTCATCCAGATCGTCGCCAGCAAGGAATCCGGCATCAAGACGCTGGCGGATCTGAAGGGCAAGGCGCTGTCGGTGGGCGCGCCGAAATCGGGAACCGAACTGAATGCGCGCGCGATCCTGGCCGCCGCCGGGATGAGCTATGACGATCTGGGCCAGGTCGAATATCTGCCCTTTGCGGAATCGGTCGATCTGATGAAGAACCGTCAGCTTGACGCGACGCTGCAATCTGCCGGGCTCGGCGTGGCCTCGCTGAAGGATCTGTCCACCTCGATCCCGATCACCGTGGTCTCGGTGCCCGCCGATGTTGCCGAAAAGCTGGGCGCGCCCTATGTGGCCGAGAACATCCCCGCCAACACCTATGACGGCCAGAACGAGGCCGTGCCTACCGTCGCCGTCATCAATTTCCTGGTCAGCAGCAGCAATGTCAGCGACGATCTGGCCTATCAGATGACCAAGCTGTTGTATGAAAACCTGGACGAGTTGAAGGCCGCCCATGCTGCGACCGCCAGCATCGACGTGCAGAACGCGCTGAAGGGGATGCCGATTCCGGTCCATCCCGGGGCGCAGAAATACTACGACGAAGTCGGCGTGAAGGCCGAATGATGGTCTGACCGGGCCGGGATCGTCCCGGCCCGGTCCCTGAAGCGGGATCCCCGAATGACCACAGCGCAACAGCACGCCGCACCGGCGGGCGATCCCGATCTGGGGCTTCACGACCCGCTGGCCGAAAGCTTTCCGCCCGGCTTCGAGGGGCGGCTTCTGTTCTGGATCGCTGTCGCCTTCTCGCTTTACCAGATCGCGATCGCGGCCCATCTGATCACCCTGTCCAGCCAGATCCAGCGCGCGTTGCATCTGGGCTTTCTGATGCTGCTCGGGTTTCCGCTGCTGGCGGCCCTGCGCGGGCGAACCGGCCTGCTGCCGAAGACGCTGGCCTGGGTGATGGCCGGCGCCGGCGTTCTGGTCGCCGGCTATCAATGGGTGGAATACGTTCCGCTGATGATGCGGTCGGGGATGCTGAACCGGACCGATATCGTGATCGGCATCATCGCCCTGATCGCCACCTTTGCTGCCGCCTACGCGGTAATGGGGCCGGCGCTTCCGATCGTGGCCGGATTGTTCCTGATCTATGCCCTGTTCGGGCAGTATTTTCCCGGACCCATGGTCACGCGCGGCTATGATCTGGGCCAGGTTGTCGAACAGATGGCCTATGGCACCGAAGGTATCTACGGCACGCCGCTCTATGTCAGCACGACCTATATCTTCCTGTTCATCCTGTTCGGATCCTTTCTGGAAAAGGCCGGGATGATCAAGCTGTTCACCGACGTGTCGCTGGGCATGGTCGGGCACAGGATGGGTGGTGCGGCGAAGGTTTCGGTGATCTCGTCGGGGCTGATGGGTACGATTTCGGGGTCCGGCGTGGCCAATGTCGTCACCACCGGGCAGTTCACGATTCCGCTGATGAAACGCTTCGGCTATCGCGCGGCCTTCGCCGGCGGGGTCGAATCCACCGCCTCTATGGGCGGGCAGATCATGCCGCCGGTGATGGGGGCGGTCGCCTTCATCATGGCCGAGACATTGGGCGTCGCCTATGTCGAGATTGTCCGCGCCGCGATCATTCCCGCCATCCTCTATTTCGCCAGCGCCTTCTGGATCGTCCATCTCGAGGCCGGACGCCGTAACCTGCGCGGCATGGCAAAGGAGGATCTGCCCTCGGCCGTCGCGGCCCTGCGCGAGAACTGGTATCTGCTGCTGCCGCTGGCAATGCTGGTCTATCTGCTGTTCTCGGGCTATACGCCGCTTTTCGCGGGCACGGTGGGTCTGGGCCTGACGATCATGCTGATCCTTGGCACATCCGCCGCGCTTGGCCTGCCTTCGATGGTGCTGAAGGTGATCTTCTGGATCGGCCTCGGCCTGGTCGCGGGCAGTTTCCTGCGTTTCGGAAACACGGCCCTGTGGGGCGGCATCGGCGCGCTGCTGGCCTGGAACCTGTTGTCCAGAGGCGGACGCGAGACCATCCGTCAGGTCATCGACAGCCTTGCCGAAGGCGCCAAGACCGCCCTGCCGGTGGGCGTCGCCACCGCGCTGGTCGGCGTCATCATCGGCACCATGACCCTGACGGGGGCGGCCAACACATTCGGAATCTACATCGTCTCGGTCGGGCAGAACAGCCTGATCCTGTCGCTGATCCTGACCATGCTGACCTGTATCGTTCTTGGCATGGGGATTCCGACGATCCCGAACTATATCATCACCTCGACCATCGCCGCGCCCGCGTTATTGCAATTGGGCGTGCCGCTGATCGTCAGCCACATGTTCGTCTTCTATTTCGGCATCCTCGCCGACCTGACGCCGCCGGTCGCGCTGGCCTGTTTCGCGGCCGCGCCCATCGCCAGGGAAAACGGCCTGAAGATCAGCATGGAGGCGCTGAAGGTCGCAGCGGCAGGCTTCGTCATTCCCTTCATGGCCGTCTATACGCCCGCCCTGATGCTGCAAGACGGGGGGCCGCTGGTCGCATCTGTCGGATTTGCCCCTGCCGTGGCCTATATCGTCGGCAAATCCGTGCTGGCCATCGGGCTGTGGGGCGTGGCGGTGATCGGCTGGCTGGGACACAGGCTGCCCGTCTGGCAGCGGCTGCTGGCCGCGGCTGCCGCCTTTACCATGATCGCCGCCCTGCCCCTGACCGACGAGATCGGCTTTGCGCTGGC
>NZ_DHXG01000092.1:0-2017 GCF_002413585.1 Paracoccus sp. UBA5162 | reverse complement strand
GCGGCATGAGCGGCTGTCTGCTGGCGGGAATGGTGACGCTGGCGCTTTCCGGGGCCGATTTCCGTCTGGAATGGACCCATTCGGTCGAGCGGCAGATCTGGCGCGAGGAGTGGCGGATCGAGGGCGACAAGCTGGTGCTTGCCGGCGCCGCGATCAAGGGTTCGGGCGCGGGGATGGAGCCTGGGCCTGATGCGCGCCTGGTCGATGGATGGTGGGTCTGGACGCCGGATCTTCCACCCCGGGACAAGCTGATCCTGGCGGCAAGTGGGGCAACCGGGGGCGGTTGGCGGATCTGCGACGACGCGACCTGCCGCGAAATCGGCATGGCCCGTTCCGACCCCATCATCTTGCGGCCCTGCCCCTGATCCATACCAGACAGAGATTCGCGGGCTTGATCTAAATTGAGTTGATCAAAAGACGCCGAGATGGAAAGGTGGACGCATGATGACTCAATCCGGCTACAGTTTCATCGTGATCGAACGCGATACCTTCGTGGCCCGCGACATGTGCGCCGGCCTTCTCGCCGCCTGTCCCGGCTGTGACGTGATTCATCTGCGCTTTCCGTCCGAGCTTGTTTCGCAGGTATCACCGAGTGCCGATGAGGTTCCCGTGATCGTCACGAAGATGAACGTGCAGGAGGTCGAGGATAGCGGCCTTGCCGATTGGGCAATCGCGAACGGCGCAGAAATCGTCATCCGAGCCGGCGACGACCCCGTGACCGAGGTGATACGGAAAGGCTGGCGCAGCCTGACCTCGCCATTCACGCGCGAGGATCTGAGCCATCTGGTCAATTCCCTGACTGGCCTTCGCCGCGCAGGCTGAGCGGCGAAGTCTTTATCTACATCAGATCGTCGTCGTCGAAGACGGTCTTGGGTCCTTGCCGCCGTTCCTGCAACTTGGCTGCCAGCGTGACCCCGATCGCGAAAGCCCCGATCAACTTGGCCATGCTGCCGGCATTGCTGTCTGCAGCCCGTTTCGCGCCGTCCCTGACCTGCCCCGCATCCGCCTTGGCACGAGCCATGTTCTGGGGCGTGATCCCGACCGACCGTGCCAAGCCGTAGAATCGCTGCCCGGTATCATCGGCAATCCTGCCGACCCGATCGCCCGCATCGTCCAGCAGGGATTGCGCGCGGCTGCCCGCCAAATCGACCAGGCGCGAAGCTTCGGTGCGGGCGCGCTCGACAGCGGCGTCGGTGGCCAGCGTCACGCGCGCCTCGACCTCGCGCTTCAGGTCGTCCGTGGTCGGCATCGCGTGACGCTGACGGTTGGAAACCATCAGCAGAATCAATGCGATCGCCACGAATCCGCCGCCGATGGCGAGGGATGCCAACATCGGACCCCAGCCGAGATTGATCGCGAGATACGACCATAATGCCGCGATCAGAAAGCCGGCGCCGATCGCCAGGATCAGCCCGGCCACAACCTTCATCACCGTCCGTCTTGCGGAATCCTTGGCGGCCAGTTGAAGCCGGTTGACATAATCGAACATGCGGCCGACCTCAGCGACGTGCCAGGATCAATCCGACGAGGAAACCGACGCCCGCTGCGATCCCCAATGCCTGAGCCGGATGGCGCCGCACCATCTCGGATACCTCGTCATAGCGTTCCTCGGCGTAGTGGGCGACCTCGTTCGCCTTGCGCTGACCGGTCTCATAAAGGCGGTTCGCCTCTTCGCGGGCGCGTTCGGCATATTCCTCTCCGGCCTCACGGGCGCGGTTGGCATATTCGCGCCCCGTCTCGGCCAGATCGGCACCCCGTTCCTTGAGCCGGTCGATCCCGGCATTGTCACCAAGGTCGCGTGCCGTCCTGCGAACATCGTCGCCCACGCGGCCGGCCCCCTCGCGGAGATCATTCTTCGCCTCGCTGGCCGCAGCCTGAGCGTCGCGCTTCATCTTGTTGGCTGCATCGTCGGAATGGGTCATGATTTTCGTCCTTTCGTTGGCCTTGGTTGACCTTCGAAGCCACAACACAACTTGGCCAGCATTGTTCCGCAGTTTTCCGGTAAATTGTGCCGCTG
>NZ_DHXG01000093.1:658-12601 GCF_002413585.1 Paracoccus sp. UBA5162 | reverse complement strand
TCGGAAAGCCGGTCCTTGACCTCGTTCCACAGGGCCGCGCCGCGCAGGCTGCGTTCCACGATCTCGTCCAGTTCGGCGCGGTTGCGCGACAGGCCATGAATGCGCGGCCCGTAAGCCACGTTGTCGTAGATGGATTTGGGAAACGGGTTCGGCTTCTGGAACACCATGCCAACCTTGGCGCGCAATTGCACCGGATCGACGCGACGGTCGTAGATATCCTCGTGGTCCAGCGTGATCCTGCCTTCGACGCGGCAGATCGGGATGGTGTCGTTCATCCGGTTGATGCAGCGCAGAAAGGTCGACTTGCCGCAACCCGAGGGGCCGATGAAGGCCGTCACGGTCTTGTCGAGGATATCGACATCCACGTCCTTGATGGCATGTGTATCGCCGTAAAAGACCTGCACACCCCTGGCCGAAATCTTGTTGTTCAACTGGTTCACTGCACTCTCCGGGCGGTTCGTGTCGTACATATTGTCCTCCTTCGCCCGGATTACCAACGGCGTTCGAACCGGCGGCGCAGCCAGATCGCCAGCAGGTTCATGCACATCAGCAGGACCAGCAGCACGATGATCGCGCCCGAGGCACGCTCGATGAAGGCGGGATCAGCCCGCTGGGTCCAGTTATAGACCTGCACGGGCAGGGCCGAGGCGGGGTCGAACAGACCCTCCGGCGGCGCCGCCGGGAAGTTCTTGACGAAGGCGACCATGCCGATCAGCAGCAGCGGCGCCGTCTCGCCCAGGGCCTGCGCCAGCCCGATGATGGTTCCGGTCAGGATGCCGGGCATGGCCAGCGGCAGGACGTGATGAAAGACCGACTGCATCTTTGACGCCCCCACCCCAAGTGCCGCATCGCGGATCGAGGGCGGCACCGCCTTCAGCGCCGCGCGGGTCGAGATGATGATCGTCGGCAGCGTCATCAGCGTCAGCACGAGGCCGCCGACGATGGGCGCCGATTGCGGCAATCCGGCGAAGTTGATGAAGGCCGCCAGCCCGAGGATGCCGAAGACGATCGACGGCACGGCGGCGAGATTCGAGATATTGACCTCGATCACGTCGGTCCAGCGGTTCCTGGGGGCGAATTCCTCAAGATAGATGCTGGCTCCGACGCCGATGGGCACGGCCAGGAACAGCACCACCAGCATCATGTAGAGCGAACCCAGGATCGCCACGCCCACGCCCGCGGCTTCGGGCCGCTGGTCCGAGGCATCGGGATTGGTCAGGAAATTCCAGTTGAAGCGCGTCACCAGCAGGCCGCGGTCGCGCAACGCCTCGGCCAGTTGGAGCTGACGGGGCGAGGTGTTGTTGTCGGCGGCGGCGCTTTCCATGCTGACGCGGCCCTTGAAATAGCCATCCACCCGGCCGTTCACCAGCACGTTCACATCGACCACCTGCCCGATCAGGTCAGGATTGGCCAGCACCCGGTTGCGCAACTGCGCCGACGCCTCTCGTGAAATCAGCCCGTCGATATCCTTCGCGGACAGGTCGGGGATCTGGATGCCGGTATCGGCGATCGCCTGTTCGACCGCCGTGTCCAGAACCGGCCCATAGGTCAGCGTCAGAACCTTTGCCATCTCGCCCGGGTCGCGGTTGCCCTTGGGATCCAGCTTTGCGGCGGGCAGGGCGACCGGGATCGAAAGATAGGTCTGACGAAAGGCGCCGGCACCGCCGGAGATGATCGTGGTCAGCAGAACGACCAGCGCAACCATGGCCACGCCGATGGCGATGGCGCCATAGCGGCGAAACCGTCTCTCGGCGGCGTTGCGGCGGCGGGTGCGGGCATCGGCCACCAGCAACGAGGATCGCGGTCTGGCATCACCGCCTGCGGAGATCGGAAGATCGGTCATTCGTACTGCTCGCGATATTTGCGCACGATATACAATGCGACGATGTTCAACCCCAGCGTGATCACGAACAGGGTCAGGCCGAGGGCAAAGGCGACCAGCGTCTCGGGCGCAGCGAAATCGTTGTCGCCGGTCAGCTGGCTGACGATCTTGACGGTGATCGTCGTCATCGCCTCGAAGGGATTCAGGCTCATTCTGGCCGCGGCACCGGCACCCAGGACCACGATCATCGTCTCTCCGATGGCGCGGGACGCCGCCAACAGGACCGCGCCCACGATTCCCGGAAGGGCGGCGGGCAGGACGACCTGGCGGATGGTCTCGGAGGGTGTGGACCCAAGGCCAAGCGCGCCATCGCGCAGGCTCTGCGGGACGGCGTTGATGATGTCGTCGCTGAGCGAACTGACGAAGGGGATCAGCATGATCCCCATGACCAGTCCCGCCGTCAGCACCGAGGATCCGGAATTGCCAAGGCCCAGCGGCTGGGCGAAATAGTCGCGCAGCATCGGTCCGACCGTGATCAGCGCGAAAAGGCCGTAGACGATGGTGGGGATGCCGGCAAGAACCTCGATCGCGGGCTTGGCGATGGCGCGCACCCGGCGCGTGGCATATTCGGACATGTAGATCGCGGCGAAAAGCCCGATGGGCACCGCGACCAGCAGGGCGATCAGGCTGATATACAGCGTGCCCCACAACAGCGGCAGGAGGCCAAGCCGGGAGTTTCCCTGAAAGCGCGGCGTCCATTCGGTGCCGAAGAAGAAGTCGGTCCAGCTGTATTTGCGAAAGAAGCTGCCGGTCTCGAACAGCATCGACAGCACGATCCCCGCCGTGGTCAGGATGGCGATGGTCGAGCACAGGATCAGCAGACCAAGAACGATCGCTTCGACCGTGTTGCGCGCCTTGAAGCCGACGCCGATCCGGCTGACGCCCCAGCCAAGCCCGGCCAGAGAAGCCGCGATGGCAAAAACGCCGACAAGGGTTCCGGCCTCGGCCGTCAGGATACCCGTCATGCGCAGCCCCGCGGCAACGACCAGCACGGCGACAGCCGGGGTCAGGGTCAGCAGCGCGACGCCGGCGCCATGATAGACGGGGCGACTGTGCAGATCGCGGACATCCGGGCCAGCGACCGAGAATGCGCGGCCGCGACCAACCAGATAACCGGCGGCGGCCAGGACTGCTGCGATGAAAAGCGCCCAGGACATCGGCATCGGGATTTCCTCTTGGCGAAGCAAGGAGGGGCGGCGCGAGGCGGACCCGCGTCGCCCGGCGCCCGGTCAGGGCATGTCGATGGTTGTCTGGTTGGCCACGGCGTCCTGCGTCGCGGCCAGTTCAGGATCCGAGACAAGGCCATACTGGGCCAGCGGACCATCCGGACCGGCCAGCGCGTCCGAGACGAAGAACTGGACATAATCCTCCAGCCCCGGAATCGTGCCGATATGCTGTTTCTTGACATAGAAATACAGCGGTCGTGAAACCGGGTATTCGCCAGAGGCGATCGTCTCGGTCGAAGGCGCGACGCCCGACATGGTGCCCACCTTCAGCTTGTCCATGTTGTTTTCGTAGAAGGACAGGCCGAACACGCCGATGCCGTTTGGTGCGCTGTCGATGCGCGACAGCGTCTCGGTGTAGTCGCCGTCGATATCCACGGCGACGCCATCGGTGCGCAGGGTCATGCAGGCCTCTTCGGCCTTGTCGTCGTCGCCCATCTCGGCCTTGAAGACCTCCATCGCGCCGGATTCCCTGCAGCCCGCCAGGATCACCTTTTCCTCGAACACTTCGCGGGTGCCGTGCTTCGTTCCGGGGATGAAGGCCAGGATCTCTTGATCGGGCAGATCGGCGTTCACCTCGGACCAGTTCTTGCTGGTGTTGTCCACCACCTTGCCGTCCCTGACCACCTTTGCCGACAGCGCATTGAACCAATCCGCCGGGCTATAGGCGAAATCGGGGCCCGAGGCGGCATTGGCAAAGACGATCCCGTCATAGCCGATGCGGACCTCCATGATCTCGGTGACGCCGGCGGCCTTGCAGGCCTCTTTCTCGCTGTCCTTGATCGCACGGCTGGCATTGGCGATGTCGATGGTATTCTCGCCCACGCCTTCGCAGAATTTCTTCAGCCCGGCCGAGGAGCCGCCCGATTCCACGACCGGGGTCGGGTAATCCGTGTTCTCGCCAAAGGCTTCGGCGACGATGGTCGCATAGGGCAGGACGGTGGACGAACCGGCGATCTGGATCTGCTCGCGCGCGGCGGCGGCGGTGGCCGAGGCGGCGATCATAGCGATGGCCGAGACGGTGAATTTCACGTTGGTCATGGATCTCTCCTGAGTCGGTCTTCCCCTGTCGGGGCTGCACGTGACCTAGACGCCACAGGTGACGCTAATGCAAAACTTGCATGACGATTTGATGACAAGCGGCATGGCCGCCGGCGATCAGCCGATCGTGCCCCTGACGCCGCCGGTCTGGGCGCGGTCCATCAACAGATGGTCCAGGATCACGCAGGCCGCCATCGCCTCGGCGACGGGCACCGCCCGGATGCCGACGCAGGGATCATGTCGGCCCTTGGTGATCAGGTCTATCTCTTGCCCCTGGCGGTTGATGGTGCGGCGCGGTGTCGTGATCGAGGAAGTCGGCTTGACCGAAAAGCGGACCGTGATGTCCTGCCCGGTGCTGATCCCGCCCAGGATGCCGCCGGCATGGTTGGACAGAAAGCGCGGGCCGTCATTGCCCATGCGGATCTCGTCGGCATTGTCCGTTCCGGTCAGGGCAGCCGCAGCCATGCCTTCGCCGATCTCGACGCCCTTGACGGCGTTGATCGACATCATCGCGGCGGCCAGATCGGTGTCCAGTTTCGCATAGACCGGCGCGCCCAGCCCCGGCGGACAGCCGCGGATCATCACCTCGACCGCCGCACCGACACTGTTCTGATCCTTGCGGACGGTGTCGAGATAATCGCTCCAGGCATCGACGGCCGTCGCGTCGGGCAGGAAGAACGGATTTTCCCTGATGGCGGCGGCGTCGAACCGGCCGCGATCCAGATGCATCGCGCCCATCTGCACCATGTAGCCGATGATCCGCAGATCGGGCAGCAGCTGCGCCAGAACCGCCCGCGCCACGCCGCCCGCCGCCACCCGCGCCGCCGTCTCGCGCGCGCTGGAGCGACCGCCACCGCGATAATCGCGCAGACCGTATTTCTGATGATAGGTGATGTCGGCATGGCCGGGGCGAAAGCTGGTGGCGATCTGACCGTAATCCTTGCTGCGTTGATCGGTATTCTCGATCATCAGCTGGATCGGCGTGCCGGTCGTGCGGCCCTCGAAGGTGCCCGACAGGATACGGACCTGATCGGCCTCGCGCCGCTGGGTCGTGTGTTTCGACGTTCCGGGGCGGCGGCGATCCAGGAATTGCTGGATGAAGGTCTCGTCCAGGGCCACGCCGGGGGGCGTGCCGTCCACCGTCGCGCCAAGGGCCGGACCGTGACTTTCGCCCCAGGTGGTGAACCGGAATTCGCGGCCGAAGGTGTTATAGCTCATGCTCGTTCTCCGGTCAGGGCTTTCAGTTCATAGATCAGGTCCAGGGCTTCGCGCGGGCTCAGCGCATCGGGATGGATGTCGCGCAGCCGCGCATCCAGCGGATCGTGCTTCGGCCTCGACGGCGCAGGTGCCGGCGCGGGCGGCACGGCGCGAAACAGCGGCAGTTCCTCGATCAGCGCGGCAGGCCGCGCCGCCCCCTCGCGTTCGCCCGATTCCAGGGCGTCCAGGACCGCGCGCGCGCGGTCCACGACCGAAGCCGGCAACCCCGCCAGCCGCGCCACCTGGACGCCATAGCTGCGGTCGGCCGCACCCTTGCGGACCTCGTGCAGAAAGATCACCTCGCCCTCCCATTCGCGCACGGCGACGGTGGCGTTCTCGACCCCCTCCAGCTTGGCGCTCAGCGCGGTCATCTCGTGGTAGTGGGTCGCGAACAGCGCCCGGCAGCGATTGACCTCGTGCAGATGCTCCATCACCGCCCAGGCGATGGAAAGCCCGTCCCAGGTCGCCGTCCCGCGCCCGATCTCGTCCAGGATCACCAGCGCATGATCGTCGGCCTGATTGAGAATCGCGGCGGTCTCGACCATTTCGACCATGAAGGTGGAACGGCCCCGCGCCAGATCGTCGGCGGCGCCGACACGACTGAAAAGCTGGCTGACCATGCCGATATGGGCATCGCGCGCGGGCACGAAGGCCCCGGCCTGCGCCAGCACGGCGATCAGCGCGTTCTGGCGCAGGAAGGTCGATTTGCCGGCCATGTTGGGCCCGGTCAGCAGCCAGATCGCGGGCGTCTCGGCGGCGGTCAGATCGCAGTCATTGGCGACGAATCCCTCTGTCCTGCGCTTCAGCGCATGTTCCACCACAGGGTGCCGGCCGCCCTCGATCCGAAAGGCGCGGCTGCCATCGACGCGGGGACGCACCCAGCCCTCGCCTGTCGCGATATCGGCGAAGGCGCCGGCAAGGTCGATCTCGGCCAGCGCGCGCGCCGCCTGCCCGATCCGCGGCGCATGATCCAGCACCGCGGCGCGAAGCCCATCGAAGATGCCGCGCTCGATTTCCAGCGCGCGGTCGCGGGCGTTGAGGATGCGCGTCTCCAGTTCCGAAAGCTCGACCGTGGTAAAGCGGATCTGGTTGGCGGTGGTCTGACGGTGGATGAAGGTGTCCGCCATCGCCAGCATCCGGTCGGCATGGGTGGTGGTGGTCTCGATGAAATATCCCAGCACGTTGTTGTGCCTGATCTTCAGGCTTTGCACCCCGGCCCTGGCGGCGTAATCGGCCTGCATCCCGGCGATCACGCCGCGCCCCTCGTCGCGCAGGCGGCGGGTCTGGTCCAGATCGGCGTCGTGACCGGGCGCGACGAAACCGCCATCGCGACCCAGCAGCGGCGGCTCGGCCACCAATGCCTGTTCCAGAAGATGGATCAAATCGTCATGTCCGGCCAGATCGCGTGCGGCGTCGCGCAGGATCGGCGCGACATCGCCGGACAGCCGCGCGGCGATCCGGGCACCCTGGGTCAGGCCGGCACGGATCGCGGCCAGATCGCGCGGTCCGCCCCGGTCCAGCGCCAGACGGGACAGGGCGCGGTCCATGTCGGGCACACGGGCCAGTGCCTCGCGCAGATCGGTCGCGAGGCGCGGATCATCGACCATCTGCGCCACCGCGTCGTGCCGCGCATGGATCAGCGCCAGATCGCGGCTGGGGGCGCTGATGCGGCGTTCCAGCAGCCGCGCCCCCGCCGCCGTGACGGTTCGGTCGATGGCAGCCAGCAGCGATCCCTCGCGCCCGCCCGACAAGGCCTGGGTCAATTCCAGATTGCGCCGGGTCGAGGCGTCGATCTGCATCGCGGCGCCGTGGCGTTCGCGCGCAGGCGGGCGCAACAGCGGCAACCTGCCTTTCTGCGTCATCTCCAGATACTCGACGATCGCCCCCATCGCCGACAGTTCCGCGCGCCCGAAGGTGCCGAATCCGTCCAGCGTCTCGACCCCGTAAAGCGCGCAGAGCCGACGAGCACCCGCGCCGCTGTCGAAGGCGCCGGCGTGACGATCGGTCAGGGCGGCGCCCGATTCCGCCGCCAGATCGCCGAGGCCCGCACCTTCGCAGGCCAGAATTTCACGCGGCGCAAGCCTGGCCAGTTCGGGTCCGAGGCGCGGCAGCGGACATTCCATTACCTGAAACGCGCCGGTCGAGATATCGACCCAGGCCAGTGCGCTGTCCTGGCGTACGGTCGCGAAGGCGGCCAGGAAATTGTGGCGCCGTGCCTCCAGCAGCGATTCCTCGGTCAGGGTACCGGGCGTGACCAGCCGCACCACGTCGCGGGCAACGACCGACTTGGACCCCCGTTTCCTGGCCTCGGCCGGATCTTCCATCTGTTCGGCGATGGCGACGCGGAACCCCTTGCGGATCAGCGTCAGCAGATAGCTTTCGGCGGCATGGACCGGCACCCCGCACATCGGGATGGGCTGGCCCTCATGGGTGCCGCGTTTCGTCAGCGCGATGTCCAGGGCGGCGGCGGCGGCCACGGCGTCGTCGAAGAACATCTCGTAGAAATCGCCCATGCGATAGAACAGAAGCGCGCCGGGATTGGCGTCCCGGATCGCCAGATACTGCGCCATCATCGGTGTGGGCTGATCGCTCATGCCGGTCCTTCGTCTGTCCTTGCCGGCGGTTCTATCCGCTTGCGCCGGGCTGTGGAACCACTACATTCAGACCCACCTCGGGGGGCCATACCGGCTGAGACGCGACGCGCGGACCCGTTGAACCTGATCCGGCTAACACCGGCGGAGGGAAGGTGACGCTGCCCTTTCTTTCGAAACCCCGTCTGAAAGGAGGCAGCGATGAAGAAGACCCTGATCCTCGCCCTGCTGGCCGCGACCCCCGCCGCCGCGCAGGACAAGCCCGTGCTGACCGTCTATGCCGGCGATTACATCGCCAGCGAATGGGGCCCCGGCCCCAGGATCGAAGAAGGGTTCGAGGCGTTCTGCGACTGCGACCTTCGTTTCGTGACCGGCGACATCCTGCCCCGTATTCTGATGGAGGGCGAAAACACCCAGGCCGACATCGTCTTCGGACTGAATACCGATGTCACGGCGCGGGCGCGCGCCTCGGGATTGTTCGCGCCGCATGGGCAGGATACCTCGGCCATGTCGATGCCGGTGGAATGGACCGATGACATCTTCCTGCCCTATAACTGGGGCGAGACGGCCTTTGTCTATGACGAGACGCGGCTGGACAATCCGCCGGCCAGTTTCGAAGACCTGCTGAACGCGCCCGACGATCTGAAGATCGTGATCCAGGATCCGCGCTCTTCCATTTCCGGCCTCGCGCTGCTGCTTTGGGTCAAGGCGGTTTATGGCGATGAGGCGCCCGAGGCATGGGCCCGGCTGGCGCCCAAGGTGCTGACGGTGACCAAGGGCTGGTCGGAAAGCTATGGCATGTTCACCGAGGGTGAGGCCGATATGGTGCTGTCCTACACCACCTCGCCCGCCTATCACATCGAGGCCGAAGACGATACGACCAAGCGCGCCGCGATCTTTCCCGAAGGTCATTATTTCATGGCCGAACTGGCCGCGCAGCTGAAAGGCACCGACCAGCCGGAACTGGCACAGAAATTCATGGACTGGATCCTGACCCCGGATTTTCAGAAGTCGATCCCGCTGGCGAACTGGTCGCTGCCCGCGAAACTGCCCGAGGCCGAATGGCCCAGGGTCATGCGAGAGCTGCCGCGCCCGGAAAAGACCCTGTTCTATTCCGAAGACGAGGCCGAGGCGCTTCGCAAACCGGCGCTGGATGAATGGCTGCGGGCATTCTCGCAATAAGACACCAGTCCGGCGGCGCGGCCGTCGCGGCCGGCCTGGGGACGCTGATCCTGGGCACCCTTGCGGCGGTCGCGTGGCAGGCACGTGGGCTGTCCGGGCTGGGCCCCTGGGATTGGCGGGCGGTCTGGTTCACGATCTGGCAGGCCGCGGTATCGGCGGGCCTGTCGGCGGCGCTGGCCATTCCGGTGGCCCGCGCGCTGGCCAGACGGCGCTTTCCGGGACGATCGGTTCTGGTCACGCTGCTGGGCGCGCCCTTCATCCTGCCCGTGATCGTCGCGATCATGGGACTGATCGCGGTCTTCGGCCGCAACGGCGCCATCAACGAGGGCCTGCGCGCGGCAGGCCTGCCGGAATTCAGTGTCTATGGCTGGCAGGGCGTCATCCTGGCCCATGTCTTCTTCAACCTGCCGCTGTCGGTGCGCCTGATCCTGCAGGGCTGGCAGGCCATTCCGGCGGAACGATTTCGTCTGGCCGAAAGCCTGGGCTTCGCGCCCGCCGACATGGCGCGGCATCTGGAACGGCCGATGCTGCGCGGCGTGTTGCCGGGCGTCTGGCTGGCGGTGTTCCTGGTCTGCCTGACCAGCTTCACCGTCGCGCTGGCGCTTGGCGGCGGGCCTTCGGCCACGACCGTGGAACTGGCGATCTATCAGGCCTTCCGCTTTGATTTCGATCTGGGGCGGGCGGCGACGCTGGGTCTGATCCAGATCGGGTTGTCGATCGCGGCGATGACGCTGGCCCGCTGGATCGCCATCCCCGCTGCCTTCGGAACGGGGCTGGACGAGGCACAGGGTCCGCGCGGACCGGCGGGCTGGCGACTGGGCGCGGACGCGCTGTCGATCGCGCTGGCGGCGCTGTTCCTGTTGTGGCCGATCATCGGCGTGACGGTGCAGGGCCTACCCCGCATCCCCGCCCTGCCGCCCGAGGTCTGGGCCGCCGCGCTGCGATCGGTGATCATGGCGCTGGTTTCGGCCGTGCTGGCGCTGGCGCTGTGCCTGACCCTGGCGCTGGCCATCGCGCACGGTCGGGCCGGCTGGATCGAGACGGCCGGGATGCTGCCGATCGTCGCCTCGCCGCTGGTGCTGGGCACGGGGTTGTTCATCCTGCTGCGCGGCTGGGTCGCGCCCGGGGCGATGGCCCTGCCCGTCACCGTCGTCATCAACGCGATCATGGCGCTGCCTTTCGGCCTGCGCGCGCTGATTCCGGCGGCGCAGGCGCTGCGCGACGATTACGGCAGGCTGGGCGATTCGCTGGACATGCAGGGCCTCGCCCGGCTGCGCTATCTCACCCTGCCCCGTCTGGCCCGGCCGCTGGGCTTTGCCGGAGGGCTGGCTGCCGCGCTGGCGATGGGCGATCTTGGCGTCATCACCCTGTTCGCCACCGATCAACCGACCTTGCCGCTGAAACTGTATCAATTGATGAATTCATATCGCATGGCCGATGCCAGCGCCTGCGCGGTGCTGCTGATGGCAATCAGTTTCGCTCTGTTCTGGGCCTTCGACCGCGGAGGCCGCCTTGCTTGAACTTAGCGGGATCCGCATCAGTCGCGGCGATTTCGCCCTGTCGGCCGATCTGTCGGTGCCCGGCGGCGCGCGGGTCGCGATCCTCGGCCCGTCGGGTTCGGGGAAATCCACGCTGCTGTCGCTGATTGGCGGGTTCCTGTCACCCGATCAGGGGCATATCCGCTGGAACGGGCAGAATATCGATGCGCTGCCGCCCGGCCGTCGCCCGGTCTCGTTCCTGTTTCAGGACCAGAACCTGTTTCCCCATCTCAGCGTGGCGCAAAATGTGGGGCTGGGGCTGCGGGCCGATCTGCGGCTTTCGGACGAGCAGCGGGGCCGGGTCACACAAGTGCTGCGCGATGTCGGCCTGCCCGACCTGGCCCAGCGACGCCCCGCCAATCTGTCTGGCGGCCAACAAGGTCGGGTCGCGCTGGCCCGCGTTTTGCTGCGCGCGCGCCCGATCCTGCTGCTGGACGAGCCCTTCTCGGCCCTTGGTCCCGCCCTGAAATCCGATATGCTGCGACTGCTGGACCGGATCGCGACACAGACCGGGGCCACGGTGTTGATGGTGACGCACGATCCGCAGGACGCCCGTCATTTCGCGCCGGCCACAATCGTGATTGACAAGGGTGTCGCCCATCCGCCGGTCGAGACCGGCCCGCTTCTGGACCACCCGCCGCCCGGGCTGAAAGCCTATCTGGGCTGACCCGCGTCGCATCCCGCAGCGCCAATTTTCCTTCGGATGTCGTTCCATCGAAACTTGCAGATTTGAGATCCCTCCGGACATCGAAATGACCGGATCGAGGAATCGCCACGCTCAGGTCTGGTCGCCCAGCGATGCGATTTCCGAAAAATTGGCCGCGAAAAGTCGCAGCATTTACATGTTTTAAAATTTCCAGACGATCCATTTCCCGCATGATAATATAAAAATGGCGCCGCTTCCCAATATTAACGGGAAATTCACGCTCTTTTCACAGCGCCGAACCATTCAGGGTCACGGCATCAATCGGCCGGGGCAAATCATCGCCTCGGACAATGTGAAAAGGAGCAATGACATGCCAACGGGAACCAATGGCAACGACACCCTTCTGGGCACGGCCGCATCGGAATATTTCAACGGACTTGGGGGTAACGACCTGATCCTGACACGCGCAGGCAATGACCGCGCCTATGGCGGTTCGGGCAATGACCGGGTCTATGGCCAGGACGGAAACGACACCGTCGATGGCGGCACCGGAAACGATTATATCCATGGCGGCAACGGCAAT
>NZ_DHXG01000093.1:0-353 GCF_002413585.1 Paracoccus sp. UBA5162 | reverse complement strand
GGCGGCAACGGCAATGACAGCCTGGTCGGCGGTGGCGGTCGCGACACGATCTATGGCGGCGCCGGAAATGACCGCATCCGTTCCAGCGGACAGGGCGTCTATGACGGACAGGGCGGCAACGATTATATCTACGCCGCCTCCGGCACGCCCGAGACGCTGCGCGGCGGCGCCGGCGTCGACTGGCTGAACACCCGCCATTGGTCGGGCGACTACACCATCGACATGGTGACCGGTGCGACCAATTACGCCGGCGAAAGCTTCACCCAGTTCGAGAACCTCGTCACCGGCGCAGGCGATGACCGGATCACCGGCACGGCGGACGCCAACCGCATCTACACCTATGACGGAAACGA
>NZ_DHXG01000045.1:50808-157787 GCF_002413585.1 Paracoccus sp. UBA5162 | reverse complement strand
CAAAATGATCGCCGAAAACCCGATGTCCGGGCGCGGCTGCCATGCCGGGATCGCGAACGGGTTTTGACAGCGCCGGAGGTTCCGGCGAATGTCGCATTCGTGACGCGGCAGGGGGCAGGACCCGGAATGCAGGCAGACAATGAGGATCCGATCTCCTTGTGGGATCGTACCGCGCCGGCGGATGCGATTGCGGGGGGCATGGCGGCCTCGGCCGATCTGGCCATCGTCGGTGCCGGTTTCACCGGGCTTTCGGCGGCCCTGCACGCAGCCGAGCAGGGGCTGAGCGTGCAGGTGATCGAGGCGCGGCGGATCGGTCATGGCGGTTCGGGGCGCAATGTCGGGCTGGTCAATGCCGGCCTGTGGCTGCCCCCGGATCAGGTTCGCGCCGCCCTGGGCGAAGAGGCCGGAAGCCGCTTGATCGCCGGTCTGGGGGACGCGCCCGATCTGGTCTTTTCGCTGATCGAACGTCACGGCATCGCCTGCGAGGCGTCCCGAAACGGCACCATCCATGTGGCTCATTCGGCAGCCGGGCTGGCCGATCTGCGCGACCGCGCATGGCAATGGCAGCGTTTGGGCGCACCCGTCGAACTGCTGTCGGCCGCCGAGGCCGCGCGGCGGACCGGGACCCGCGCCTTTCACGGCGGATTGCTGGATCGCCGCGCCGGCACGATCAACCCGATGGGCTATGCGCGCGGTCTGGCGCGCGCCGCGCGCGCGGCCGGGGCGCGGATCGTGGAAAACGTCCGCGTAACGAAGCTGACGCGCGAGGGTCCGGCCTGGCGCTTGCGCAGCGATGCGGGCGAGATCAGGGCGGATTCGGTGATCCTGGCCACCAACGCCTACAGCGACGGCCTGTGGCCGGGACTGGCGCGAAGCTTCATCCCGATCCGGTTCTTTCAGCTTGCGACGGCGCCGCTGGGGGATCGGGCCCGTTCGATCCTGCCCGGCGGTGAGGGCGTGTGGGATACGGCGCGCGTCATGTTCTCGTTGCGGCGCGACGTGGCGGGGCGGCTGATCCTGGGGTCCATGGGATCGCTGATTGGCGGCGATGCGGGCCTGTCGCGGCGATGGGCGGCCCGGCGGCTGCGGGTCCTGTTTCCCGATCTGGGTCCGGTCGAATTCGAGGCGGGCTGGGACGGACGCATCGCCATGACCGGCGATCATCTGCCGCGCATCCTTTGCCCGGCCGAGGGGCTGTTCATTCCGATCGGCTATAACGGGCGAGGCATCGGTCCGGGCACGCATGTCGGACGCGGACTGGCCCGGCATCTGGCGGGCGGGGCGTTGTCGGATCTGCCTCTGGCGCCATCCGCGATGCCGGTGGCCCGGGGCGGCAGGGCGGTGGCGCGGTTCTGCGATGCGGCCTTTGCGGCTCATCAATTGTGGCGATCGCTGTGACCGGCGGGGCCGGGGCACGGGATGATGGACGCCGGGCGCGGGCTGACCTATGACGGATCGCGAAGTGTTGATAAGGGGTGGACGTGATGAAGATTGCCGTGGCCGGACTGGGATATGTCGGATTGTCGAACGCGGTTCTGCTGGCCCAGCGTCATCAGGTGGTGGCGCTGGACATCGATGCCGAGCGCGTCGCGTCGGTGCAGGCGCGGGTTTCGCCCATCGAGGATGACGAGATCGCGGAATTCTTCGCCGGCCGGGCGCTGAACCTGACGGCGACGACCGATCCGCGCGAAGCGATGTCCGGGGCCGATTACGTGATCGTGGCGACGCCCACCAATTACGATCCCCGCAGCAATTACTTCGACACGTCCTCGGTCGAACAGGTCGTGGCCATGGCGTGCGAGATGGCGCCCGATGCGACCATCGTCATCAAATCGACGATTCCCGTGGGCTTTACCCGCAGCATCCGCGACAGGTCGGGTTGCGAGCGGATTCTGTTCTCGCCGGAATTCCTGCGCGAGGGCAAGGCACTTTACGACAATCTCCATCCCAGCCGGATCGTGGTCGGCGACAGGACGGCGGCGGCGCGCCGTTTCGCCGACATGCTGGTGGCGGCGGCCGAGGACCGCGATGTGCCGGTCCTGCTGACCGATTCGACCGAGGCCGAGGCGATCAAGCTGTTCGCCAATACCTTCCTTGCCATGCGGGTCGCGTTCTTCAACGAACTGGACAGCTATGCGCTGAGCCACGATCTGGATCCGCGCGCGATCATCGAGGGGGTGTCGCTGGATCCACGGGTGGGCGATTACTACAACAACCCGTCCTTCGGCTATGGCGGTTATTGTCTGCCAAAGGATACCAAGCAGTTGCTGGCGAATTATGACAGCGTGCCGCAGAACCTGATCGCGGCCATCGTGGAATCGAACCGGACGCGCAAGGACTTCATCTCGGATCAGGTCCTGTCGCGGCGGCCCAAGGTCGTGGGGATCTACCGGCTGGTGATGAAGGAAGGCTCGGACAATTTCCGCGACAGCGCGATTCAGGGCATCATGAAGCGGATCAAGGCCAAGGGTGTCGAATGTATCGTCTACGAGCCGGCGCTGGATGCCGAACAATTCTTCAACTCGGCCGTGATCCGCGATCTGGAGGCATTCAAGGCCAAGGCCGACCTGATCATCGCCAATCGCCGCCATGACGATCTGGACGATGTGGCCGGCAGGGTCTTTACCCGCGATCTGCTGAGACGCGATACCTGAAACGATTTCAGCGGTCGCGCCAGGCATACCACGCATAGGCCGCGCGCAGCAGGTGGCGGCGCAGGCCGCCACCCTCGAACCGGGGCGGAGGACGGGCGAAAAAGCCGGGCAGATCCGCGGTCTGGTCCATCGCCAGCCGGGCCATCTGCTGCCCGGCGAAGCTGCCCATCGCGACGCCGTTGCCGTGATAGCCGAAGGCCGCAAAGGCGCCCGGCCAGGTGTCGATGGGGCCGGTGAAGGGCACCAGGCTGCGGGTCAGGCAGGCGAGGCCGGACCAGAAATGCGTCATCCCGACCTGACGCCAGGCCGGGAACATGGCCTGGAAATCCGCGATGATCCGGTGGCGGATGGCGCGATGGGTGCGGGGCGTCCAGGCAATGCCGCCGCGCATCCCGAACAGGAACCGGCGGTCGGGCAGCAGGCGGAAGTAATGCAGCAGGCTGCGGCTGTCGAAGGCCATCAGATCGGTGCTCCAGCCCTGCGCGGCGATCTGGGCATCGGTCAGCGGCCGCGTCACGATCACCGAGGACTGCACCGGCAGATAGCGGCCGCGCATCCAGTCCGGCAGGTCTTCCGCGGAATAGCCGTTCGTGGCCAGCAGCAGCCGGCGCGCGCGCAGGTGTCCGTATGGCGTGGCCAGCACATAACTGTCCCGCCGCCGCGCGATCCGCAGAACCGGGCTGTCGGCGTGAAGGCGCGCGCCGTGATCCTGCGCGGCATGGGCCAGGCCCAGCACATATTTCCGCGGGTTCAGCGCAAAGCCCAGGGGCAGCACCAAACCGCCGTGAAAGCCCGTGCCCGCGGCGCCCTCGGCGGGCAGATCGGCGGCGGGGATCAGGCGCGGCGTGATGCCATAATCGCGCGCGGCCAGCCCGGCCTCTTGCTGAAACGCGGCCCAGTCGCGCGGGCGATGCGCCAGTTGCAACTCGCCACCCCGCGAATGGGTGTCGGCGTCGATGCGGTGATCGTCCAGAACCGCGCGGACATGGGCGATGGCGGCCATCTCGGTGGTGCGATAACGGCGGTGCTCGGCCTCGCCATAGCGGCGGATCATCGCGTCACGGCCCAGCTTTGCGCCGCCGAGGCAGCAGAAGCCGCCATTGCGGCCCGAGGCGCCCCAGCCGGGCCGGTGCCGGTCCAGCACCGCCACATCCTGCCCCGACCGGGCCAGTTCCAGCGCCGCCGACAGCCCGGTGACGCCTGCCCCGATCACCGCGAAATCGGCCTGGGCCTCGCCGTGCAGGGCCGGATAGGTGCACGGATCATCCTGCGTGCCGGGCCAGAAACAGCCGTCCAGGGCGGCCGCGCCGTAGGCTGCGGGTTCATAGAGGCGCGACCGACTCATGCACGCACGCCGGCCAGTTCCTCTTGCCGCTGACGGATGATGGCGCGCTTTGACACCAGCGAGGCCGAGACGACGCCCACGGCCACGATGGAGATCATGATCGTGGACAGGGCGTTGATTTCGGGGCTGACGCCAAGGCGGACCGAGGAAAAGATGCGGATCGGCAGCGTGGTCGAGGACGGGCCGGCGGTGAACGAGGCGATCACCAGATCGTCCAGCGACAGGGTGAAGGCCAGAAGCCAGCCCGAGATCACCGCCGGCGTGATGATCGGCAGCGTCACCGACCGGAAGGCGTCGAAGGGCGTGCAGCCCAGATCCAGCGCGGCCTCTTCCAGCGAACGGTCGAAGGTCATCAGCCGCGACGAGACGACGACCGAGACATAGCACATGGAAAACGTCGTATGCGCCAGGACGATGGTGAAGATGCCGCGGTCA
The DNA here is from genome assembly GCF_002413585.1 of Paracoccus sp. UBA5162. Lineage (NCBI taxonomy): Bacteria > Pseudomonadati > Pseudomonadota > Alphaproteobacteria > Rhodobacterales > Paracoccaceae > Paracoccus > Paracoccus sp. UBA5162. Next base: position 153,353 of record NZ_DHXG01000045.1, on the reverse strand, counting down.
AGGTTGATGGCGATGAACAGCAGCAGCAGCGAAAGGCCGGTGATCACGTCGGGCATGACCAGTGGCGCGTAGATCATGCCGGAAAACAGCGTCCGCCCCGGAAAGCGCCCCGCCCGGACCAGCACATAGGCCGCCATCGTGCCCAGAACCGTCGCCAGCGTCGACGAGAAGAAGGCGACCCGCAGCGTCACCCAAGCCGCGTCCAGGAACTGCTGGTTGCCCATCAGAGAGACATACCACTGCGTCGAGAAGCCCGCCCAGACCGTGACCAGCTTCGAGGCGTTGAAGCTGTAGATGATCAGGATCAGCATCGGCAGATACAGGAAGGCGAAGCCCAGGCTCAGCGTGGTGACGTTGAACCAGCTCAGGCGGCGATTCATTGGCTGGCCTCCTGCTGGCGTTGTTGGTTGCGCTGGAACAGCACGATGGGAACGATCAGCAGAATCAGCAGGACCACCGCGACCGCAGAGGCCACCGGCCAGTCGCGGTTCGAGAAGAATTCCTCCCACAGGACCTTGCCGATCATCAGCGTGCGCGAGCCGCCCAGCAGCGAGGGAATCACGAATTCGCCTATGACCGGGATGAAGACCAGAAAACAGCCCGCGATGATGCCCGGCCGCGACAGCGGCAGCGTCACCAGCCAGAAGGCCGACAGCCGCGAACAGCCCAGATCCTCGGCCGCCTCGATCAGGGCGCCGTCCATCTTTTCCAGCGTGGCGTAGATCGGCAGGATCATGAAGGGCAGGTAGGTATAGACGATGCCTATATAGACGGCCGTCGTCGTGTTCATGATCTGGAGCGGCATGTCGATGATGCCGGTCCAGAGCAGGAACTGGTTCAGGAACCCCTCATTCGCAAGGATCCCGATCCACGCATAGACCCGGATCAGGAACGAGGTCCAGAAGGGCAGGATCACCAGCATCATCAGCGTGGGCCGCCATTCGTCGGGACTTTGCGCCATGCCGTAGGCGACGGGATAGCCGACCAGCAGCGTGATGAAGGTCGAGACGGCCGCGATCTGCAAGCTGGACAGATAGGACCGCCAATACAATTCGTCCTGGGTCAGCCAGATGAAATTCTCGAAATCGAGCTGGCCGAAGAATTCCTTGATCGACGCCCAGCCGCCCGACAGATCCAGCGTCGGCGTGTAGGGCGGAATCGCCACCGCCGTATCCGAAAGCGAGATTTTCAGCACGATCAGGAATGGCACCAGGAACAGCCCCAGCAGCCACAGATAGGGAATCGCGATCAGCAACAGGCGGCGCAGGTTCATGACTGCCTCCCTATTCGGTCAGGACGACGCCGGCGGTCTCGGTCCAGGACAGCCAGACCTCGTCGTCCCAGGTAAAGTCGCGCCGCGCCAGGCGTCGCGCATTGGTCATCTGGGCCGAGAATTTCTGCCCGCCCGGCAATTCCAGGTGATAGGTCGAGACATTGCCGAGATAGCCGATATCGACGATCCTGCCGCGAACCTGATTGGTGCGGTCGGGATCGGGTTCGGTTCCCACGACGATCTTTTCCGGCCGGATCGCGAAGGAGACGCGCTGTCCGTCCGGGATGTGGTCGGCTGCGGCGATGATCGGCTGCGCGCCTTCGGCGTAGTGGATCGACACCCGGCCCTCGCCGGCAGGCGAGGCATTGCCCTCGATGATGTTCACATCGCCGATGAAATCCGCGACATAGACGCTGTTCGGGTTCTCGTAGATGCCGGCGGGCGTGTCCACCTGGACGATGCGCCCGTGATCCATGACCGCGACGCGGCTGGCGACCGTCATCGCCTCTTCCTGATCGTGGGTGACGATGACGAAGGTCGTGCCGGTCTTTTCCTGAATGTCCATCAGCTCGAACTGCGTATCTTCGCGCAGCTTGCGGTCCAGGGCGCCCAGCGGTTCGTCCAGCAGCAACAGCTTGGGCGCCTTGGCCAGCGACCGGGCCAGCGCCACCCGCTGCCGCTGTCCGCCGGAAATCTGGTGCGGCTTGCGTCTGGCGAATTTCTCGAGCCGGGTCAGGCGCAGCATCTCGGTCACGCGCGCGGTAATCTCGTCCCGCGACATCTTCGATCGTTTCAGCCCGAAGGCGATGTTGTCCTCGACCGTCAGATGGGGAAACAGCGCATAGCTTTGGAACATCATGTTCACCGGCCGCTTGTTGGGCGGGATCGGCCCGACATCGACATCATCGACGGTGATCTTGCCTTCGCTGGGCGTCTCGAACCCTGCCAGCATCCGCATCAGCGTGGTCTTGCCGCAGCCCGAGGGGCCGAGAAGGGCGAAGAATTCCTTGCGGTAGATGTCCAGATCCAGGCTGTCGATGGCGGTGAAGGTCCCGAACCGCTTGGTGACGTTGCGGAACCGGATCAGCGGCACCTCGTTCGGATCGTCCCAGGGGGCGAAGACATTCTGCGGCTTGGACTGCGCCATCGAAACCTCTGACGGATGAGCGGCAAGGAATGCGCCGCGCCCGAACAGGGCGCGGCGGCGGCGTTCCGGATCAGGTGCCGGACTTGATCTTGGTCCAGAGCCGGGTGACGATCCGCTGCACCTTGGGGTCGTAGGGCGTGAAGGTGTAGAGGTTCTTCATCGTCTCGGCCGAAGGATAGATCGCCGGATCGCCGATCACGTCCTCGTTCAGGTATTGCTGCGACGCCTTGTTGCCGTTGGCGTAATAGACATAGTTCGACGCGGCCGCCATGTTCTGCGGATCCATCATGAAATTCAGAAACTTGAGCGCGCCGTCGGGATTGGGTGCATCGGCCGGGATGGCCATCTGGTCAAACCACATCAGCGCGCCTTCCTTGGGCGCGTTATAGGCGATCGTGATGCCGTTGTCGGCCTCGGCGGCGCGGTCGCGGGCCTGCAGGATGTCGCCCGACCAGCCGAAGGCCACGCAGATGTCGCCATTGGCCAGCGCGTTGATGTATTCCGAACTGTGGAACTTCGAGATATAGGGTCTGACCGGCATCAGCACCCCCTCGACCTTGGCGATCACGTCGGGATCCTTGCTGTCGGGATCCTCGCCTAGGAACTTCAGCGCCGCAGGGATCACCTCGGTCGGCGCGTCCAGAAACATGACGCCGCAGGAGGCCAGCTTCTCCATGTTCTCGGGCTTGAAGATCAGATCCAGGCTGTCGATCGGCGCATCCTCGCCCAGGGCCTGCCTGACCTTCTCGACATTCACGCCAAGCCCGGTCGTGCCCCACATGTAATTGATCGAATATTCGTTGCCGGGATCATATTTGGCCGTGCGTTCCTTGATCACGTCCCACAGGTTCACCGCGTTGGGCAGCTTGTCGTAATCCAGCTTCTGGAAAACGCCCGCCTGGATCTGGCGCTGAAGAAAGGATCCGGTCGGCACGACCACGTCATAGCCCGACGATCCCGCCAGCATCTTGGTTTCCAGCACCTCGTTGCTGTCGAAGACGTCGTAGATCAGATCGATTCCGGTTTCGTCCTCGAATTTCGCCAGCAGCGATTCGTCGATATAGTCGGACCAGTTGTAGACGCGGACCTCCTCGGCCTGCGCGGCGGTCCCGGCGGCGATAAGGGCGGCCAGCGGCATCCATGCCTTTTTCATTGCGAAACTCCCCTGTTGGTGGTTCTCATTGTCTTTCGCAGCCCAATTTGATCAAAAGCGAATGGGCGTCGCAACATGATAATCGGGACAGGTGGCGGCGATCCTGTCAAGACCAAGTCACCGGCCCGTTCGAAAAGAGGAATGCCCGGAATTTGAACAATCCCGAACCGAAGCCTCCGGAACATGTCCGCGTCCACCACCGCCTGCGCGAGATGATCCTGTCGGGCGACCTGGCGCCGGGCCAGCCGGTCACGATCCAGGGGCTGGTGGCGATGCTGGGCGCCGGCATGACCCCCGTGCGCGAGGCGATCCGGCGGCTGATCGCCGAGGGCGCCTTGCAATTTCAGGGCAACCGGCGGGTTTCGGTGCCGATCCTGTCCGAGGCCCAGATCGACGAATTGCTGTTCGCCCGCCTCGCCCTGGAACCCGAACTGGTGCGCCGCGCCGCGCCGCTGCTGACCACTGCCCAGATCGCCGGTCTGAACCGGATCGACGATGTTCTGAACCAGGCCATCGCCGGCGGCGACATCACCGGCTACATGATGCAGAACCACCGCTTTCACATGACGCTTTACGCCGCCTCGGCCTCGCAGGTCCTGCTGCCGCTGGTCGAGGCCCTGTGGCTGCGCGCCGCGCCATCGCTGCGGGTCATGTGCGGCCGATTCGGCACCCGCAACCTGCCCGATCTGCACCAGCAGGCGCTGGCTGCGCTGGCGCGCGGAGACGGGACGGCCGCCGGCGTGGCCATCGCCGGCGACATCAGGCAGGGGATGGAGAACGTTCGCGCCATCCTGCGCGAAAAGATTTGATCAAATCGGGTTGACGCCATTCGGCGAAGCTCTATCTTGTCCGCAAAGGGTCGCCATGCGCGGCCATTTTTTCGTTCCGATCCGCGTGCGAGGAGCCTGACGATGATCCAGAACCACCTGCCCACGGCCGAATTGCAGGCCATCGACGCGGCCCATCACATGCATCCCTTCACCGCCGGCGCGGAGCTGAGCGCGAAGGGCGCGCGCGTCATTACCCGCGCCGAGGGCGTGTTCCTGACAGACAGCGACGGGAACGAGATCCTGGACGGCATGGCCGGCCTGTGGTGCGTCAATATCGGCTATGGGCGCGAGGAATTGGTGCAGGCCGCCGCCGAACAGATGCGCCAGCTGCCGTTCTACAACACCTTCTTCCAGACGACCCACATTCCGGCGCTGAGCCTTGCCAAACGCCTGGCCGAGCTTGCGCCCGGCGATCTGAACCACGTCTTCTTCAACGGTTCGGGATCGGATTCCAACGACACCAACCTGCGGATCGTGCGGCACTTCTGGGCCGCGCAGGGCCAGCCCGAAAAGCAGGTCGTGATCTCGCGATGGAACGGCTATCACGGGTCCACCATGGGCGCGGCCAGCCTGGGCGGGATGAAGGGGATGCACGCGCAGGGCGGCCTGCCGATCCCCGGCATCGTCCATATAGACCAGCCGGACTGGTGGTCGGAAGGCGGCGACATGACGCCCGAGGAATTCGGCCTCGAACGCGCCCGCCAGCTTGAGGCGAAGATCGAGGAAATCGGCCCCGACAAGGTCGCGGCCTTCATCGCCGAGCCGGTGCAGGGTGCGGGCGGCGTGATCGTGCCGCCCGAAACCTACTGGCCCGAGATCAACCGCATCCTTGCCAAATACGACATCCTGCTGATCGCGGACGAGGTAATCTGCGGCTTCGGGCGGACCGGCAACTGGTTCGGCTCGCAGACGATGGGGATGACACCCGACATCATGACCATCGCAAAGGGCCTGACCTCGGGCTATGCGCCAATGGGCGGATCCATCCTGTCGGACCGGGTGGCGAAGGTCATCAACGAGACGGGTGAATTCGCCCATGGCTATACCTATTCCGCCCATCCCGTCGCCGCCGCCGTGGCGCTGGAAAACCTGCGCATCCTGGACGAGGATGGCATTGTCGATCGCGTGGCCAAGGTGACGGCGCCTTATCTGAAGGCCAGGTGGGAAAGCCTGACGGATCACCCGATGGTGGGCGAGGCCAAGATCGTCGGCATGATGGGGTCAATCGCGCTGACGCCGGACAAGGACAGCCGGGCGCGCTTTGCCGCGGATGCGGGGACCGTGGGGCTGATCTGCCGCGAACGCTGTTTCGCCAATAATCTGGTCATGCGCCATGTCGGCGACAGGATGATCATCTCGCCGCCGCTGGTCATCAGCGAATCCGAGATCGACCTGCTGATCGAACGGGCGCGAACCTCGATCGACCAGGCCTGCCAGCTGGTCCGGGAACAGGGGCTGTGGCAGGCCGCATGATCGGGCGCCTGCCGCGCCGAAGCCCGGCCCGCCTGCGGACCCTTGCGCCGTGGCGTGGGCGTGAGGATCGGTTCGACGCCGATGCCGTGCGACGCACCGTCATCTTCCTCGCGGGGCGCGGCGATTCTTCTGGAATGCCGCGACGGTTTCTGGTCAGAGAGGCGCAAAACCGGAACCCAAGCAGAAAAAGGCCGATGAGCATCCATCTTTATCCGAACGACCTGCCCGACGACGTGAACCTTGGCCCCGTTGTGGCCATCGACACCGAAACGATGGGGCTGGATCCTCGCCGCGACCGGTTGTGTCTGGTGCAGATGTCGGCGGGCGACGGCGATGCCCATCTTGTCCAGATCGAGCGCGGTCAGACCGAGGCTCCCAACCTGTGCCGGATCCTGACCGATCCCAAGGTGGTGAAGCTGTTCCATTTCGGCCGTTTCGACATCGCGGCGCTGGAAAACGCTTTCGGCGTCGTGACCTCGCCGGTCTGGTGCACCAAGATCGCCTCGAAGCTGGTGCGCACCTTCACCGACCGGCACGGGCTGAAATACCTGTTGAACGAACTGGCGGATGTCGATGTCAGCAAGCAGCAGCAGACCAGCGACTGGGGGCAGCCGGATCTGACGGACGCGCAACTGGAATACGCGGCCTCCGACGTCCTGCACCTGCACAAGCTGAAGGCCGCGCTTGAGGAACGGCTGAAGCGCGAGAACCGGATGGGGCTTGCGCAGGCCTGTTTCGATTTCCTGCCCGCCCGCGCCCATCTGGATCTGCTGGGCTGGGGGGATGAAAAGGACATCTTCCAGCACTAGATGGAAGACGACGGCCGGGGGCGCTTTCCCCCCGGACCCCCAACAGAGACGTGGCGACCAGAGCAGGGGTCAGGGGTTTGGCAGATTACATCGAGACCGCGCGGCGCGTGATCCGCACCGAGATCGCCGGGCTGGAGCGGCTGGCCGACGGACTTGGCGACAGTTTCCAGCGTGCAATCGAGGTGATCCTGAGCGCCCGAGGCCGGGTCATCGTCTCGGGCATGGGCAAGTCGGGCCATGTCGCGCGCAAGATCGCGGCGACACTGGCCTCCACCGGCACGCCGGCGCAATTCGTCCATCCGGCCGAGGCCAGTCACGGCGATCTGGGCATGGTGACGCAGGGCGATGCGGCGCTGATTCTGTCCAACAGCGGCGAAACGCCCGAACTGGCCGATCTGGTCGCGCATACCCGGCGGTTCGCCATCCCGCTGATCGCGGTCGCTTCGCGCCCCGAATCGACGCTGTTGCGGCAGGCGGATGTGGCCCTGGTCCTGCCCGCCGCCGAAGAGGCCTGCGGGCGCGGCATCGTGCCCACCACCTCGACCACGATGACGCTGGCCCTGGGCGATGCGCTGGCCGTTGCGCTGATGGAGCATCGTCAGTTCACGGCCGAGCATTTCCGGACCTTTCATCCGGGTGGCAAGCTGGGCGCGCTGTTGTCGAAGGTCGGCGATCTGATGCATTCCGACATGCCCCTGATCGGCGAAAGCGCACCGATGGCGGACGCGCTGCTGGTCATCAGCCAGAAGGGATATGGCGTGACCGGGGTCACGGACGGGTCCGGCGCCCTGGTCGGAATCATCACCGATGGCGACTTGCGGCGCCACATGCAGGGATTGCTGGACTACCGCGCCGACGAGGTGATGACCCGCGATCCGCGCACCATCGCCCCCGACGCCCTGGCCGAGGCGGCCCTGGCCGAGATGCAGGACCGCAAGATCACCTGTCTTTTCGCCGTCCGGGGCGGCAGGCCGGAAGGCATTCTGCATATCCACGACTGCCTGCGCGCCGGACTGGTCTAGGCGGATGGGGCGCACCCGCATCGTCCGCTGGCTGCGCGTGCTTCTGCCACTGGCGGCGCTGGCGATCCTGTCCACGCTGTTCCTGTTCTCGCGCCGACCCGAAGAGGATTCGCGCATTCCCTATGCCCAGCTCGATGCCGAACAGATGGCGCGCGAGCCGCGCCTCGTGGCGCCCGATTATACCGGCGTGACCGATGACGGTGCCGAATTGTCGCTGAGCGCCAGCGAGGCGACGCCGCCAGGCCAAGGGGCCGGCGCCGCGCGCGACGTGCGGCTGGACTGGCGGCGCAAGGACGGCCTGACCGCCGATCTGACCGCGCCCCGGGCCGGGCTTGCCGATGGCCTGATCGGACTGCGCGGCGGCGTGAGGATGACCACCTCGTCGGGCTGGCGGATGGATGCGCCCAGCGTCGATGCCGCGACTGACCGTTCGCTGATTCGCGCGACCGGCGGGGTCGAGGCCGAGGCGCCGTTCGGCAGCATCCGCGCAGACCGCATGGATCTGCAGCCAAAGCGCGAAGACGGGGCGGGCGCAGCGGTCTTGAATTTCTCGGGCTCCGTCCGTTTGATATACCAACCCTGAACCCCGGACGAGGATGCCCGCCATGCTGCGCCCCCTGACCATCGCCCTGACCCTCCTGGCCGCGCCCGCCCTGGCGCAGAACGTGGCCTTCGGCGGCATGACGGCCGACACCTCGGCCCCGGTCGAGGTCGCCGCCGACAATCTTGCCGTCGATCAGGCGGATGGCAGCGCGGTCTTCACCGGCAATGTGGTGATCGGCCAGGGCGAGATGCGGCTGGCCGCCGACAGCGTGACGGTAATCTATGCAGAGGGCGGGCAGAACCGGATCCAGGCGCTGAAGGCCCAGGGGAACGTGACCCTGACCTCGGGCAAGGATGCGGCACAGTCCGAAACGGCCGATTACGACGTTGCCAGTGGCAATATCGCGCTGGCCGGCGCGGTGGTGCTGAAACAGGGCCAGAACGTGCTGACCGGCGACCGCATGATCGTCAACCTTGCCGACGGCACCGCCAGGGTCGATGGCCGGGTGCGATCCGTGCTCCAGCCCGGCGGCAATTGATGGCGCGGGACACTCAGGTCAGGGCAGGCGGGCTGCGGGTCGCGGGGCTGCGCAAATCCTATCGCAACCGGCCGGTGATCCGCGATGTCTCGGTCACGCTGGACCGGGGCGAGGTGGTGGCGCTGCTGGGGCCGAACGGGTCCGGCAAGACGACCTGCTTCTACTGCATCGCGGGGCTGGTCGCGCCGGATGCCGGGCAGGTCATGATCGACGGCCGCGACGCGACCGCGCTGCCGATGTTCCGCCGTGCACGGATGGGCATCGGCTATCTGCCACAGGAAATGTCGATCTTTCGGGGCCTGACGGTCGAGCAGAACATCATGGCCGTGCTGGAGGTGACGCTGGACGATCCGCGCCACCGCCGCGACCGGCTGGAGGAGTTGCTGGGGGATTTCTCGATCGGTCATCTGCGCGGCGCGCCGGCCCTGGCCCTGTCGGGGGGCGAGCGGCGGCGATGCGAGATCGCGCGCTGTCTGGCCTCGGATCCCGGCTATCTGCTGCTGGACGAGCCCTTTGCGGGCGTCGATCCGATCGCGGTGGGCGAGATTCGCGGGCTGGTCCATGATCTGAAATCGCGCGGCATCGGGGTGCTGATCACCGATCACAACGTTCGCGAGACGCTGGGCATCGTGGATCGCGCCTATATCCTGCATGACGGCAACGTGCTGATGTCCGGCTCGACGCAGGAGATCGTTGCCGACGCGCGGGTCCGCAAGGTCTATCTGGGCGACAGCTTCAGCCTGGCCTGATTGCCGTTCCACGGGACGACCTTGAATGCGAAGTGGCGGACCCGCGATCCGGACTGCGCTTGCGCGGCGATTGCGGGCGGCTTTCGCCGCAAGACCCGGCCCCCGACAGCACGCTGCTCACCAGCTCGTGCGGCGCGGGTCGTCGGCGATCCTCCGCCGCCCCGTTGACAGCCAAGCCGCTCTGTCACCAAATGTTCAGGTGGCGGCACGGAATGCCGTCTCAAACCCGGGCCTGGCTTTCTGCGTCGGGCAGGCGTGTCAGACCGGGCAACCGAAGAGGAACGACGATGCGCTATACGATCAGCGGAAAACATATCGATGTGGGCGATGCCCTCAGCACTCATGTCGAGACGGAACTGGGCGAGACGGTGACCAAATATTCGCAGCGGCCCACCGATGCGACCGTCACCTTTTCCCGCGACGCGCATCAGTTCCTGTGCGATAGCGTCGTGCATCTGTCCACCGGCCTGACCGTGCAGGCGCGCGGGGCCGCGGTCGAGATTTATGATGCCTTCGAGGCCTGCCGCGAGAAGATGGACAAGCAGCTTCGCCGCTACAAGCGCCGTCTGAAGGATCATCACAAGGACCGCTCTGATCCGGTTGAATTCGGCCCCGCGGGCATGTATGTGCTGTCCGCCGACGAGGATGTGTGGGAGACGAAGGATAGCGGGCTTCAACCCATCATCATCGCCGAAATGGAGGCGCGTGTGCCCACGCTTTCGGTAGGGGATGCCGTGATGCAGATGGAACTGGCCGGAACGCCGCTGCTGGTGTTTCGCAACGAGAAACACGGCGGCGTCAACGTCGTCCACCGCCGCGACGACGGCAATGTGGGTTGGATCGATCCGCGCGGCAATGGCTGATCGTCGCCCGCGACATGGCTGAACCGACGGACCGCCCCCGGCGTTTTCGCGCGGGGGCGCATCCATTGAGAGAGACGCAAGCATCATGCAACTCAGCGAGATCCTGAAACCCGGCGCCGTTCGTTCTCTTGGGCAGGTCACCTCGAAGAAACGGCTGTTTCAGGAACTGGCCGATCTGGCCAATGCCGAATACAAGCTGAACATCTCGGAGGTTGTGGATGCTCTGCAGGAGCGCGAAAGCCTGGGGCCGACGGGTGTCGGCCATGGCGTCGCGCTGCCCCATGCCCGCCTGCACGGGCTGGACAACGTCGTGGGGCTGTTCCTGCGCCTCGAGAAACCGCTGGATTTCGACGCGGTGGACCGCCAGCCGGTCGATCTGATCTTTGCGCTTCTGGCCCCAGAATCCAGTGGCGTCGATCATCTGAAGGCGCTGGCGCTGGTCTCGCGGACGCTGCGCGACAACGATTTGCGCGCGAAGCTGCGTGCCAACGACGACGCGACCGCCCTGCATGCCGTTCTGTCGGCGGCTCAGGGAATCAAGGCCGCCTGACGGTTCCAATCGGTCTGTTCCGGTCCTATATTGATGGTCCAGAAGGCCAGAGGAGGGCCGGATCATGAACAAGCATGTCAGCGATCAACCCCGCAGCCAGAACGGAACGCGCCTGCGCGAATACGCACGCCAGGAACGCGAGGCCGGCACCCATCCCGCCATCAAGACCCTGCGCGCCCGCCCGAAGATGCGGGGTGACGAGAACCGCAAGACCGCCGAATTCCTGCGGATCGAACGGGATCAAACGGCCTAGCCGCGCAGGTCAGCCGGCCTCTGCGGGGCGCTGGATCAGATCCCGGAGATTGCCGTAGAGGTCGGCGAAAACCGCCGCGATGCCGCAATCCGCCAATCTCGGTTCGCGGATGATCCGGATGCCTGCCCGGCGCAGTCGGGCCAGGTCCGCGCGTAAATCGTCGGTTTCCAGAAAAAGAAAGACACGGCCGCCGGTCTGATCGCCGACGACCGCGTTCTGGGCGTCGCTGGTCGCGCGCGCCAGCAGCAAGGAAACGCCGCCACCCGACGGTTGCACCAGAACCCATCGCTTGTCCTGTTCCGGCTGATGGACACCTTCAAGCAGCCGGAAACCCAGGACATCGACATGGAACCCGATCGCCTCGTCATGATCGCGCACCACCAGCGCGAGATGGGCGTCGGTGATTCAAGCGCGGAGATTCAAGCGCGGACCAGCGTCTCGTAATCCTCGGCGATCTTGCGCGTGGTTTCGCCAACCTGGAAATGCCAGTCGCCGATCTGGCCGACCGGCGTCACCTCGGCGGCGGTCCCGGTCAGGAAACATTCCTGAAAACCTTCCAGTTCTTCCGGCCTGATCCGGCGCTCGTGAACCGAAACGCCGTTGTCCTTCAGCATCCCGATGATGGTCTGCCGCGTGATCCCGTTCAGGAAGCGGTCGGCCAGCGGCGTGTGCACCTCGCCATCCCTGATGAAGAAGATGTTGGCGCCGGTCGCCTCGGCGACGTAGCCTTCCCAATCCATGAACAGCGCGTCCGAACAGCCCTTGGCCTCGGCCGCGTGTTTGGACATGGTGCAGATCATGTAGAGGCCGGCCGCCTTGGCCGCGGTCGGGATCGTTTCCGGGCTGGGCCGCTTCCACTTGGCCACGTCCAGCTTGGCGCCCTGCCATTTCGCATCGCCGTAATAGCTGCCCCATTCCCAGGCGCAGACGGCCATCCGGACCGGGTTCCGCGCGGCCGAAACGCCCATGTCCGGACCCGACCCGCGCCACATCACCGCGCGCACATAGGCGTTGTCGAACCCGTTGGCCTTCAGCACGGCGTCCTTCGCTGCGTCGATTTCCTCGGCCGTATAGGGCGAGGTCATGTCCACCAGCCGTGCCGATTCGATCAGCCGCAAAGAATGTTCGTGCCCCTTGAAGATCTTGCCGTCATAGCAGCGTTCGCCCTCGAAGACCGAACTGGCGTAATGCAGCGCATGGGTCAGGACATGAACATTCGCGTCGCGCCATTCGACCAATTCGCCATCCATCCAGATCTTGCCGTCGCGATCGTCATATGCCGCCGTCATCATTTCCCTCCATCACGTCCGGAATTTGCGATTCTTGCGCCAGCCGTCCGGAAAGGGCCGTTTTGTTGCGCGAAGCCCTTGACGGCTAGCAATCGAATCTTGGAAAGTCAACAACGCTGCCCTATCAAGACGCAAACCGCCGAAAGGACGATCGAATGGCCGAGAAGCTGCGACTCCAGACCAAGGTCGGGGAAGATCTGCTGTTTCTCACCGATGATCAGTTGCGCAGGGGGATCGAGGCGATGTTCTTCGCCTATCGTGCCTTCACCGCCGATCCCGACCTGATTCTGACCGAACTGGATTACGGCCGCGCCCACCACCGCGCGCTGCATTTCATCAACCGCGATCCGGGCCTGACGGTGACCTCGTTGCTGGCAGTCCTGGGCGTGACCAAGCAATCGCTGAACCGGGTGCTGCGGACGCTGATCGCGGACGGGCTGGTCGAAAGCCGGGTCGGCCGCCGTGATCGGCGCGAACGGCAATTGTTCCTGACCGGCAAGGGAACGGCGCTGGAACGCCGCCTCTCCGAGGCGCAGCGGGTGCGGATGCGGACCGCCTATCGCAATGCCGGACCTCAGGCCGTGGCCGGTTTCCGGCAGGTTCTGGAAGCGATGATGGACCCCGAGACGCGGGCGCAGTATCAGGCGATGAAGGACCTGCCCGAGGACCGCTGAGCCCGATGACCCATCCTGCCGCCCATCTTCTGATCGTCGATGATGACGAACGTATCCGCGCGCTGCTGGGAAAGTTCCTGCGCAAGAACGACTTCATGGTCACGATGGCGCGCGACGCGACGCAGGCGCGGCGGCTGCTGGCGGGGCTGGAATTCGACCTGATCGTGCTGGACGTGATGATGCCCGGCGAGGACGGCATCTCGCTGACCCGCAGCCTGCGCGGTGCACTGGACACGCCGATCCTGCTGCTGACCGCGAGGGGCGAGACCGAGGATCGCATCGCCGGGCTGGAAAGCGGCGCCGACGATTATCTGGCCAAGCCTTTCGAGCCGCGCGAATTGCTGCTGCGCATCGCCGCGATCCTGCGCCGGGTGCCGGCGGCCGAAGCCTCTCAGCCGAAATTCCTGACGCTGGGGATGCTGCGCTACGATACCGACAAGGGTGAATTGTGGCAGGGCGATGCCCCGCTGCGGCTGACCGGAACCGAACAATCCCTGTTGCGCCGGCTGGCGGCGCGGGCCGGCCAGCCGGTCAGCCGGTCGGATCTGATCGAGGATCTGGGGCGCAGCGGCAATGGTGACGAGGCCGAGAACAGCGAACGCGCCATCGATGTCCAGATCACCCGCCTGCGCCGCAAGATCGAGCCCGATCCGAAAGAGCCGCGCTTTCTGCAAACTGTGCGCGGCACCGGCTACATGCTGGTCTGCGACTGACTTGTCCCGCCCGCGCGCGCGGCCTAGCCTGCGCGCGGATGGACGCGAACCCGACATATCACGGAATCGAGCTGGATGCCGAAACCGCGCTGGCGCTGCTGGAATGGCAGGCCGAGATGGGCGTGGACGAGCCGATCCTGGACGCGCCCCTGGACCGGTTCGACCTGGCCGCGCGCCCGAAACCGGCCACGGCCAAGCCACCGCTGCCGCCGCCGCTGCAGGCCCGGGCGCCGGGATCGTCGCCTCCGCAATCGACCGATGACGCCGCCGCCCGTCTGGCCGAGGCCGAGGCGCTGGCTGCAGGGGCCGGGACGCTGGCGGCGCTTGCGGCGGCGCAGGAGGCTTTCGACGGGATCGAATTGAAGAAGGGCGCTCGGAATTTCTGCTTCGCCGACGGCGATCCCGGGGCCCGCGTGATGATTCTGGGCGAGGCGCCGGGCGACGAGGAGGACCGTCAGGGTCGCCCCTTCGTCGGTCGCGCGGGGCAGTTGCTGGACCGGATGTTCGCCGCCATCGGGCTGTCCCGGACGGCGGTCGATGCGGCGCAGGCGCTGTATGTCGTCAACGTGCTGACCTGGCGTCCGCCGGGCAACCGCGACCCCAGCCCCGATGAAATCCTCGTGAGCATGCCTTTCGTGCGGCGTCATGTCGAACTGGCCGCGCCCGATCTGATCGTGCTGATGGGCAACATTCCCTGCCAGGCCGCCCTGGGCCGCCGGGGCATTCTGCGCCTGCGTGGGCAATGGGTTGAGGCTTTCGGCCGCCCCGCGCTGCCGATGACCCATCCGGCCTATCTGCTGCGCAACCCGGCCGCCAAGCGCGAGGCATGGGCGGATCTTCTGTCGCTGTCCGCGACGCTGGAAGGCCTTTCCGTTTAGGTTTCATTTCCGCATCATGGGTTAGGACGACCCTTCACAGACGGGATCCCCGCCGGATGCGCTTTCTCTTCCGCAGTCTTTCGGGGCTGTTCATCACCTTTCTGACCCTGGCCCTGCTGTTTCTGGCGGGCTTTCAGTTGTGGCAGGCGGTCGCCTCGCGCGGCGAGGACGGTGGACCGGGGCGCGGCGGCGGCGGCGAACAGGTCTATTCGGCGCGGTTGCTGACCCTCATCCCGCAACAGGTCCAGCCGGTGATGCGCGTCTTCGGCAGCATCGACTCGCGCAGGCGCCTGGAATTGCGGGCCGGCGCGGCGGGCCGGATCGTCTATCTGGACCCGAGCCTGCAAGAGGGCGGTCAGGTCGAGGCCGGGCAATTGCTGGTGCGGATCGATCCGTCCTCGGCGCAGGCGGCGCTGGACAACCAGATCGCCGCCCGCGACGACGCCGAGGCGACCTTGCGCGATGCCCGTCGCAACGTGCAGGTCGCGACCGATGATCTGGCGGCGGCCGAGCGGCAGGCCGAACTGCGCCGCGCGGCGGTCGATCGCCAGGAATCGCTGGCCACGCGGGGGCTTGGCACCAGCGCCGACCGCGAAACGGCACAGCTGGCGGCATCATCGGCCGAACAGGCCGTGATCGCGGGCCGCTCCGCCCTGGCCAGCGCCGAAAGCGCGGTCACCGCGGCCCAGAACGCGCTGCGCCGATCCGAGATCGACCTGTCCGAGGCTCGCCGCGCTCTGGCCGATACCACGATCACCGCGGGCTTTTCCGGCCGCGTCACCGCCGTCACCGCGGTCGAGGGTGGCCTGGTCAGCCTGAACGAACAACTGGCCGAGATCATCGACCCGGACGCATTGGAGGCGCAGGTGCCCCTGTCGCTGGATCAGTTCTCGCGGCTTGTGGACGAGGATGGCAGGCTGGACGGGACGGCGGCGATGATCGTGCTGGACGGCTCGGCCGGGCGGCTGACGGCCGAGGCGCAGATCGACCGCGCGGCGGCCTCGGTCGCGGAGGGTGCGTCCGGCCGCGTGGTCTATGCCAGGATCATCCGGGGCGGCGCGACCTTGCGTCCGGGCGATTTCGTCAGCGTCGAGATCGCCGAACCCGCGCTGGCCGATGCCGCCATCATCCCAGCCATCGCGATCGGTGCGGATGGCGGCGTCCTGGTCGCCGATGATCAGGGCCGCCTGACCGCGACGCCGGTCGAGATCCTGCGGCGGCAGGGAAATGACGTGGTGATCCGCGTCTCGGACGAGCTGGCGGGCGCGCGGATCGTGGCCGAACGTGCGCCGCAACTGGGCACCGGGATTCTGGTCCGTGACAGCCAGGCCGAGGCCCCGTCCGACGAGCCACGGGCACCCGCCACGGATCAGAGCGCCCGGAACCGGCGCGGGGCCGGCAATGGCTGAGCGTCGCGGTTTCCTGTCGATCTTCACCCGCCACCGGACGCTGGCCAATCTGATCCTGATGGTGATGGTGGTCGGCGGTCTGTATTCCGCGCCCAGGATCCGCGCGCAGTTCTTTCCCGATACCGTCGTTCAGGAAATCGACGTGCGGGTGCAGTGGGACGGCGCCGGACCCGAGGATGTGGACCGTTCCGTGGTGGCGGTGCTGGAACCCTCGCTGATGGGGGTCGAGGGCGTGGCCAACGTCACCTCGCGCGCGGTGCAGGGATCGGCCGAGATCGAGATCGAGTTCGAACCGGGCTGGGACATGGCGCGCGCCAATTCCGACGTGGAAACCGCCATTGCCAGCGCCGGCGATCTGCCCGAAGGCGCGGAAGACCCCGAAACGGTGCGATCCTCCTGGCGCGACAGGGTCGCCGATGTGGTGATCTCGGGACCGGTCGGACTGGACCAGCTGTCGCGGATCACCGACGATTTCAGCAACCGCCTTTACGCCGCCGGGATCACCCGGCTCAGCATCACGGGTCTGGCCGCCCCCGAGACGCTGGTCGAGGTGCGGATGGCCGATCTGGTCCGGTACGACATCACGCTGGAACAGATCGCCGCAGCCGTCGGCGCAGCGGCCTCGGCCAGCCCGGCGGGCGACGTGTCGTCCGGCGCCGCGCGGGTGCGCACCGGCGCCGAGACGCGCGATCCGGCCGCCGTCGCGGCCCTGGCGCTGAAGGCCCAGCCGGACGGAACGACCCTGACCGTGGGCGATGTCGCCGATGTGCGGCAATCGGGCATGGATCGCAACACGGCCTATTATGTCGGCGGCAATCCGGCGGTGATCGTGCAGGTCCAGCGCAGCGCCGCCGGCGACGCGATCGGGATGCAGCGCAGCGTCGAGGACATCGTGGCCCGGATGACGCCCGCACTGCCCGGCGGCGTCACCATGGAACTGGTGCGGGCACGGGCCGAACTGATCGCGGCACGGCTGGAATTGTTGCTGGACAATGCCGTTCTGGGCCTTGGGCTGGTGCTGGCGCTGCTGTTTCTGTTCCTCAATGCCCGCACCGCGATCTGGGTGGCGGCGGGGATTCCGGCCTCGCTGGCGGCGGCGGTGGGGCTGATGTATGCGACCGGCATGACGCTGAACATGATCTCGTTGTTCGCGCTGATCCTGACGCTGGGCATCATCGTGGACGACGCGATCGTGGTGGGAGAACATGCCGATTATCGCGCCCGCAAGCTGGGCGAGCCCGCGGTCGTCGCGGCGGAACGCGCGGCGGGGCGAATGGCCGCGCCGGTCGTGTCGTCTTCGCTGACCACGATCATCGCCTTTGCCGGGCTGATGTTCATCGGCGGTCATTTCGGCGAACTGATCTCGGATATTCCGATGACGGTGATCCTGGTTCTGGCCGCATCCCTGATCGAATGTTTCCTGGTCCTGCCCAGCCACATGGCCCATGCCCTGACCCGCACGGCGCGGCGCAACTGGTACGACCGCCCCTCGAAGCTGGTCAATCGCGGGCTGGACTGGTTCGTGGCTCGCCTGCTGCGACCGCTGATCCGCTGGGCGATGGTGCTGCGCTATCCGGTTCTGGCCGCGACGACGGCGATGTTCGCCTGGTCGGCCAGCGCGCTGGTCACCGGGCAGGTGCCCTGGCGCTTTTTCGACGCGCCCGAACGGGGCAGCGTGGCGGGAAACTTTGCCATGCTGCCCGGCGCCACGCGCGAGGATACGATCCGGGTGATGGGACTGGTACAGGACGCGGTCGATCGCGTCGGCGCCGAATACGAAACCAGATACGGCGCCAACCCGATCACCCATGCGATGACCATGGTCGGCGGAAATTCCGGCCGTCCGCTGCCCGGCGCCGACACCAAGGACACGGATCTGCTGGGCGCGGTGCAACTGGAACTGATCGAGCCGGATGTGCGGCCCTATTCCAGCTTCGACTTCGTGGCTGCGCTGCAAGAGGCCATGCCCAGCGATCCCCGGCTGGAGACGATCAGCTTTCGCGGCTTCCGATCGGGTCCGGGCGGGGATGCGATCTCGGTCCGCATGACGGGGGCGGAGGCACAGCGCCTGAAGGACGCGGCCGAGGCGCTGAAGCTGCGCCTGTCGGGCTTTGCCGAAGTCTCGGCGCTGGAAGACAGCATGTCCTATGACAAGGACGAGTTGAACCTGCGGCTGACTGCGCAGGGCGAGGCCCTGGGCTTCACGACCGACAGCCTGGCACGGCAATTGCGCCAGCGCCTGGCGGGCATCGAGGCCGCGACCTTTCCGGTGGGCACCCGCACCGGCGCAATCCGCGTGGAACTGCCCGAGAACGAACGCCAGGGCGATTTTCTGGACCGGATGATGATGCGCACGCTGTCGGGGCAGTGGGTGCCGCTGGGCGATATCGTGACGGTGGGCACAGAGGCGGGCTTTTCCGTGATCCGGCGCGAGAACGGCGAAAGGATGATCTCGGTCACCGGCGATATTTCGGGCGATGATCCGGCGCGCGCGGCGCAGATCACGCAGGCGCTGGAAACCGAGATCATGCCGCAGATCGCGGCCGAATTCGGCATCAATTACGAGACCACAGGCCTGGCCGAGCAGGAACGCGATTTCCTGGGCGACGCGGTCGTCGGTTTCGCGCTTGCGCTGACCGGGATCTACATGGTGCTGGCCTGGATCTTTGCCAGCTGGAGCCGGCCGCTGGTGGTGATGTCGGTGATCCCCTTCGGACTGGTCGGCGCGGTCTGGGGCCATGCCCTGTGGTCGCTGCCCCTGTCGATGTTCTCGATCGTGGGTCTGATCGGGATGTCGGGAATCATCATCAACGATTCGATCGTCCTGATCTCGACCATCGACGAATATGCGAGGGATCGTGGTCTCCGGCCCGCCATTGTCGATGCCGTCTGCGACCGCTTCCGTCCGGTCCTGCTGACCACCGCGACGACCGTTCTGGGTCTGGCGCCGTTGCTCTACGAGCGTTCGTCCCAGGCGCTGTTCCTGAAACCCACGGTGGTGACGCTTGCCTATGGCCTTGGCTTTGGCATGGTCGTCGTGCTTCTGGTGGTGCCCGCGGTTCTGGGTATCGGCGAGGATATCGGCCGCGCCCGCACGGGTTTCCGGCGCGGGCTGCGCAGCCCCGGCCTGCGCTGGCCGGTGCGGCTGGCGGCCGGGCTGGCGGCACTGGCCTTCGTGGCGATCCTGCTGCCGGTCACGCTGTTGCCCGCCATGAAAATCGCGCTGCCCGGCTGGTGGCCGGTCGCGTCCTCGGCCTGGATGGCGCTTGGCTGGTATGCCCTGGCGCTGCTGATCATCGCCCTGGGTGCCGGGCTGGCGATGCTTGGCCTTGCGGGGCGCGGCCTTGCCTCGCGACGGCGCCCGACGGCGTGAGGATCGCTGCTGGCCGGCCGTGGCCTGGGGTCACGTTTGCGCGCAGGACTTGCAACGATCCCGCCAAGCACCGATCTTGAGCGTGAAGGAGATTCGATGAGCGAATTCGACAACGATCCCGGCGATCCCGGCGAAGCCAATCTGACCGGCAAGGTCCTGATCGCCATGCCGGGGATGGCCGATCCGCGTTTTCAGCGATCCGTGGTGCTGGTCTGTGCCCATTCCGAGGAAGGCGCGATGGGGCTGGTGCTGAACCGGCCGTTGCCCGAAATCGGCTTCGGTGACCTTCTTGAGCAGCTCGGTATCGAGGCCGACGAGGACGCCCGCCCGATCGAGGTCCGTTTCGGCGGCCCGGTCGAGCCCGGCCGCGGCTTCGTGCTGCACAAGGTGCCCGAACACGGCAATGATCCCGAGGGCCGGCTGCGCATCGGCGGTGCCATCGCCATGACCACGACCCGCGACATTCTCGAGGATCTGGCCCATGGTCAGGGCCCGGAATCGGCCGTCCTGGCCCTGGGCTATGCCGGCTGGGGACCGGGGCAGCTGGAAGACGAGATGCTGCAGAACGGCTGGCTGACCGGCGAGGGCAGAGAGGATCTGATCTTCGGCGCGGATCACGACGGCAAGTGGCAATCCGCGCTGCGCGCGCAGGGAATCGACCCCTCGCTGCTATCGGCAGCGGCCGGGCGTGCCTAGGGGCGTCGGCCGCGCCGCGTGATGCGAGGAAAGGGCCGAGAGGGACCGGCGATGTCCGCCTGACGGTCAGAAATCGGGAAAGAACCTGTCCGAGGGCGTGAAAATCTCGAACCCCTGGGAGGTCACGCCGATGGAATGCTCGAACTGCGCCGACAGCGATTTGTCGCGCGTCACGGCTGTCCAGTCGTCGGCCAGAACCTTGGTATCGGGGCGCCCCAGGTTGACCATCGGCTCGATGGTGAAGAACATGCCTTCCTCCAGCACCGGGCCCTTGCCGGCGCGGCCGAAATGCAGCACGTTCGGCGGCGCATGAAAGACGCGGCCCAGCCCGTGCCCGCAGAAATCGCGCACGACAGACATGCGCTGGCCTTCGGCATGGGCCTGAATGGCCGCGCCGATATCGCCGAAGGTGGCGCCGGGGCGGACCGCCTCGATCCCCTTCATCAGCGAATCGTAGGTGACCTGGATCAGTCTTTGCGCCTTGATCGAGGGTGTGCCGGCCACATACATGCGGCTGCTGTCGCCATACCAGCCATCCACGATCACGGTCACGTCGATATTCAGGATATCACCGTTCTGCAGCACCTTGTCGCCCGGAATCCCGTGGCAGACGACATGATTCACGCTGATGCAGCTTGCATGCTGATAGCCGCGATAGCCGATCGTGGCCGAGGTCGCGCCCATCTCTTCGATCCGCCGGCGGATGAAATCGTCCAGCGCGCCGGTGGTCACGCCCGGTTCGACCATCACGCCGACCTCATCGAGGATCTGGGCCGTCATCGCGCCGGCCTTGCGCATTCCGGCGAAATCTGCCGGGACGTGAATGCGGATGCCTTCTCGTGTGATGTGGCTTTCGTCCATCGCGGATCCTTTCTGATGGCGCATAGATAGACCCGAGCGGCCCCTTGTTCCAGCCCCGCGCGCGGGCTTAGAACGTCACGGCATCCTTCGGAGGACGGCATATGCAATCGGATAATCCAAGCGCGGCGATCCTGGTCATCGGGGACGAGATCCTGTCGGGCCGCACGCGCGAGGGCAACGCGCATCATCTGGCCCAGGTGCTGACGGCGACCGGGTTTGACCTGCGCGAGATACGAATCGTGGCCGACGATCAGGATCAGATCGTGGAGGCCGTGCGGGCACTGGACAAAAGCCTTGGCGGCGCCTTCGATCTGCTGTTCACCTCGGGCGGGATCGGTCCGACCCATGACGACATCACCGCCGATTCCGTCGCGATCGCCCATGGCACCACGGCCGAGGTCAACGAAGCCGCGCGCGCGCTGTTGCAGGAACGCTGCGAACGGATGGGAACGGAACTGACGCTCAACCGGCTGCGCATGGCGCGCATCCCGCTGGGCGCGACGCTGATCGACAACGCCGTCTCGGCAGCGCCGGGCTTTTCCATCGGAAACACGCATGTCATGGCCGGCGTACCCGAGGTGTTTCGCGGCATGGTGGACTGGCTGATCCCCCGATTGGCCGCCGGGCGCCCGGTGCGGTCCGAGACGGTCGAGGTCCGGCGCGGCGAAAGCGATGTGGCCGAGGAGCTGAAGGCGGTCGCGGCCGAATTCCCCGATGTCTCGATGGGATCCTATCCCTATCACGATGAACGGGGCTGGGGCACCAACCTGGTCGTGCGCGGGCTGGACGCGGATCGCGTCGCCGTGGCCATGGCCGAGTTGAAGCGGCGGCTGTCGCTGTGATGGACGCCGCCCTGGCCGAGGCTTTCGAGATCAGTTGGCCGGCATCCGAATATGCCGATGCGGGCGGTTTCCGGGTCGGGCGCGGCCTGGGCGCGGGCGGCCGGGTCAGTTCGGCCCGCGCCGTGGGCGCGTGGCGTGGCGATCACATCGACGCTGCCATCGCCATCCATCGGGGCTGGGATCAGCGGCCGGTCTTCCGGGTTGCCGATGACGATGCGGCGCTGGCCGGGGCGCTGGAATCGCGGGGATTTCGTCGCGAGACGCCCACCGCGGTGATGGCGACCGCCACCCGGGCCCTCACCGACATCGCGATTCCGTCGGTGACCACCTTCACCCTGTGGCCGCCGCTGGCGATCCAGCGCGAAATCTGGGCTGCGGGCAATATCGGACCTGCCCGGCAGGCGGTGATCGAGCGGGTGGCGCAGCCCAAGACCACGATCCTCGGCCGGACCTCGGATCGCGCGGCGGGGGCAGCCTTCGTGGCGGTCCATGACCGGATCGCGATGGTGCATTGCGTCGAGGTTCTGGGCGCGTGGCGGCAGCGCGGTCTGGCCGGCTGGATGATGCGGCAGGCGGCCTTCTGGGCCGACGCTCAGGGGGCATCGCGGCTGGCTCTGGCGGTCAGCCGGCCGAACATGTCGGCGATGGCGCTTTACCGAAAGCTGGGATTTCGCGAGGTGGCGGGTTATGGCTATTTCGCCCCGCCATCGGAGCGGGCCGATCTGATCGCGGCGGCGATGAGCGCGGGAACCTCGGCGGCAAGTCCGATCGGATCGAGGCGCGGGCCGGTGAACCCCGCCTGATCCAGGGCCCGAGGCAGATCGTCGGTCACATGTTCCGCCCTCAGCGCGAAGAAGGGCAGGTGCACGGCGCGGTCCAGATCGCGCGCGGCATCGGCAAGCCACGGGGCCTGTTCGACGAAGCCCGTCACCACGCGGGCGAAATGCGGCGCGATCTGCGCCGCGATCGCGGTGGTGATGGCAAAGCTGGCCGGCGAGCGTTGCGAGCCATGGGCGCTGAGCAGCAGCGTCGTCTCGGACGGGGTCCAGCCCTCGTCGGCGGCGGCAGCAAGCGCGATCCGCACGATCAGCGCAGGCAGGGCCGGATCGGCTCCGAAGGGGGGCAGGACGCGGGCGCCGGCGGCCCCGGCGCGGTCCAGCCGGCGCGGCAATTCGGTGCGCGTGAACCACCCCTCGGCCATGAACATCGGATAGATCAGGCTGTCCGGTTCGCAGGTTTCGGCCAGCGCGCCGGGCATCGCCAGCGTTGCCCCCCGGACTTCGCAACCGGGATCGTTGCGAGCGACGGCGGCCGCGAGATCCTCGATCGCGCGCTGCTGCGGCACGGGATCGCCCGGCTGCCCATGCGAGACGATGACCGCTCGCGCCTCCGTCATTGGCGGAAATGTCGCGCCAAGGCGTCGGGCATGTCGAATTCCGTCAAAGCGCGGGCGCGGCCTTCGGGCGACATCTTCTTCGCGGTCCTTTCGATGATGCGCGGCATCTTGTCGTCGGGTTGTTCCGCCATGAAATCGCCCAGATACCAGCGGATGAAGGTGAAGCAGATCACGTCCTCCAGGGCCTGAACCTCGGGGTCGCGCTTCAGTCCCTGCTTGGTCAGCATCCTGCGGGCACGGTCGATCTGGTCGTCGTCATAGCCCGCGTCCTGCATGATCCCGGCGATGCGGTCGGCATGGCGGCGGCCCTGTTCCTGCCGCCATCGCAGATAGCCCGCGCGATCCATCGGATAGGCGTCGCGGGGCAATGTCCAGCGTTCGACATGCTGGCCGCGGCAGGCGATGCGCAGGGGTTCCGACGCTTCCGGAAACAGGCGCTGCTGTTCCTCGGTCATCCGCTGGCCATAGAGAAGATTGGCCGGTTTCCCGTTCTCGAGGCCGGGATCCCTTGCATTCGCCGCGTCGATGGCGCTGAAGGCCTTGTCGAGCCGTGTGGTCATGCGCTTTCTCCGTGTTCTCGGCCAGTTTCAACCGTCTTCGGCCGCGTTTGCAAGCGGCGATGATGGCGCGCGGCGACCGTGGTCGGGGCCGCCACGCGCCGGAAATGCCTCAGATCAGGCGGAAGTCGGGTGGAACCTCGTCCCTGCCGTCAAGGATCAGCCGGGCCATGACCCGGGCGATCATCGGCGCCATGCCGAAGCCGATCTTGAACCCGCCATTGGCGACATAATGTCCAGAGCGGCCGGGCCAGGCGCCCAACAGCGGCGCCCGCGATCCGGCGCGCGGGCGGATCCCTGCCCAGCATTCGAGGATCGGGGCGTCGCGAAGGCCGGGGCAGATTGCGCGGGCGCGGACCACCAGCCCGTCGCACCGATCATCCGGATCAGGATGCGTGAAATCATTTTCCGTGGTTGAGCCGACCGCCGTCGTGCCATCGGCCTGGGGCACGACGTGCAGCCCGTCGGCAAAGATCTGTGCCGCCTCGGGGGCGGCATGGCCCAGCAGGACCGACTGCCCCTTGACGCCCTTGCCGACAGGGCGGTCCAGGGCTTGCGACAGATGCGCCAGCCCTTCGGCGCCGGTCGCCCAGAGGATGGGGCCGGTCTGGGGCCGGACCGACGTGCCTTCGCTGATCCGGCCACCGCTTGCCCGGATCGCATGGGCCAGCGCCTGCAGCGCGGCCCGGGGGTTCAGCCGCGCGGACAGCCCGTCTTCCAGCCACAGGCCCGAGGGGCTGTCAGGGATCAGGCTGGTCGCCGGGGCCTGCGTGATCCGCATCGCCATCGCGGCCGGCCAGCGGATCGCCGAGGCATCGAGGCGCGCCTCCAGCAGTTCGGCGGCCCCCTCCGCCAGGGGCTGGACCCGCCCGGTTCGCGCAAAGCCCGCGCAACGCCCCGAAGCGGTCTCGACCGCGCGCCAGAAATCATCGGCCATCAGCAGGCTGTCCAGCTGGAACTGTTTTTTCCGGTTCCAGTTTTCGGGCGCATGCGGCGCCAGCGCACCGACATGGCCGCCCGAGGATCCGGCCCCGATGCGGCGGGCCTCGATCACATGGACCCTGGCGCCCCGGCGTGCCATTTCCCAGGCGCAGGACAGGCCGAAAATCCCCGCCCCCATGATCGTGACGCTTGCCAAGACGCGAGCCTTTCCCCTAGTTCGGCGCATGGGTGATCTAGACGAAATCACGCCGGGCAGCCAGCCGGGACTGGATTGGCGCGAGGGGGGCGTGCCGGTCTCGACACGCTTTGACGATCCCTATTTCAGCCTGGCCGGCGGGTTGGCGGAAACGCGCCACGTCTTTCTGGCGGGCAACGATCTGCCCGCGCGTCTGCGCCCCGGTTTCCACATTGCCGAACTGGGCTTCGGGACCGGGCTGAACTGCCTCGCGCTGGCCAGGGTGGCGCAGGTGCCGATGCGAATGACCAGCTTCGAGGCGTTTCCGATGGCGCCGGAGCAGATGGCGCGCGCCCATGCGGCCTTTCCCGAATTGGCCGCGCTGGCGGCCGATCTGCGCGCGGGTCTGTCGGACGGCACGGCGATCCGCGTCGGCGCGGTCGAATTGCAGCTGGTGATCGGGGATGCGCGCGAAACGCTGCCGCGATGGCAGGGCTGCGCGGATGCTTGGTTCCTGGACGGGTTTTCGCCCGCGAAGAACCCCGAGATGTGGTCCGCCGCGCTGATGGCCGAGGTCGGCCGGCACACATCGCCGGACGGCAGCTTCGCCACCTATACCGCGGCGGGATCGGTGCGCCGCGCGCTGACGGCCGCCGGTTTCGCGGTCCGGCGTCAGCCCGGTTTCGGCACCAAGCGGCACATGATCGCGGGGCGGCGCGTCCCGGACTGATGCGCGCGCGGGTTGCCGCCGGGGCGGCTGGCGGGATAAGGCTGGGGCACCCTTGCGAAAGGCATCCGCGGACGTGAGCAAGCCCGATACGACATCCATGTTGTTCCGCCGCTTCTGGTCGGATTACCTCTATGTCCATCGTGGGCGGATGCTGGCGGCCTTCGCGCTGATGACGATCGAGGGCTCGACGCTGGCGCTGATCTCCTGGATGCTGAAGCCGCTGTTCGACCGGGTCTTCATCGGCAAGGAAACCGGGGCGATCTGGTGGGTCGGCACGGCGATCTTCGCGATCTTTCTGACCCGCGCGATCACCCTGGTCTCCAGCCGGGCGCTGCTGAGCCGGATCTCGCTGGACATCTCGACGCTGATGCAGACCAACCTGCTGGCCCATATCCTGACGCTGGACGGCCGCTTTTTCCGCGAGAACGCGCCGGGCGCGATGATCGAACGAATCCAGGGCGACACGCAGGCCGTTCAGGGCATCTGGGCCACGCTGCTGACCGGGGCCACGCGGGACGCGATCTCGCTGGTGATGCTGTTCGGCGTCACCTTGACCATCGATCCGGTCTGGACCCTGGCCGCGCTGATCGGCGCGCCGATCCTGATCGCGCCGGCGGCCGTCGTGCAACGCTATATCCGCCGCAAGATGCGCCAGAATCGCGTCAGCGCCAGCGCGCGCGCGACCCGGCTGGACGAGATCCTGCATGGCATCGCCTCGATCCGGCTGAACCGGGCCGAGGCCGACCAGACCCGACGCTTTTCCACGATCGTCCGCCGCATCCGGCAAGAGCAGGTCAAGCTGGCCGCGACCTCCAGCGTGATCCCGGCGCTGACCGATATTGTCACCGGCATCGGTTTCGTCGCCGTGCTGTCGCTGGGCGGCAAGGAGGTGATGGAGGGAAGCCGCAGCGTCGGCGATTTCATGTCCTTCTTCACCGCGCTTGCGCTGGCCTTCCAGCCGATGCGTCGGCTGGGCGGGCTGGCCGGAAGCTGGCAGACGGCGGCGGCCAGCCTGGAACGGGTCTATCAGGTCTTTGACACCAGGCCGACGGTTGTATCGGGCACGCGGACCGCGCCGCCCGATGACTGCGACATCCGGCTGTCGGATGTCTGGCTGTCCTATGACGGGCAGATGATCCTGCACGGATTGTCCTTCGCGGCCGAGGCGGGGCGAACGACGGCGCTGGTCGGTCCTTCGGGGGCGGGCAAATCGACGGTGTTCAACCTTCTGACACGGATGGTCGATCCCGACCGCGGCGAGGTGCTGCTGGGCGGTGTGCCGGTTGCGGATTACGACCTGGGCGTGCTGCGCGACCAGTTCTCGACGGTTTCGCAAGAGGCGGCGCTGTTCGACGAAAGCCTGCGCGACAACATGCTGATGGGCCGGCCCGATGCGTCCGAGGACGATCTTCGCCGTGCGATGGATGCAGCCCATGTCACCGATTTCGTCGATGCCGAAAAGCGCGGACTGGACAGCGCCGCGGGGCCAAGGGGGTCGTCGCTGTCGGGTGGCCAGCGTCAGCGCATCGCCATTGCCCGCGCCGTCCTGCGCGACGCCCCGATCCTGCTTCTGGACGAGGCGACCAGCGCGCTGGACACCGCCAGCGAACGGCTGGTGCAGGATGCGCTGGACAGGCTGGCGCGCGGGCGCACGACGCTGGTCATCGCGCATCGGCTGTCCACGATCCGCAATGCCGACAAGATCGTCGTGATCGAGGCTGGCCGGGTTGTGGAACAGGGTAGTCATGACCAGTTGATGGCAAGGCGCGGCGCCTATGCCCGCCTTGTCGCGCTGCAATTCGGAGAGAAACAATGAGCCGCCAGATCATCCGTGTGACCGGCGAGGATCGGCTGGATTTCCTGCAGGATCTGGTCACGAACGACGTGACCCGCGCACCCTGCTGGGCCGCGCTGCTGACGCCGCAGGGCAAGTATCTGGCGGATTTCCTGATCCTGTCCGATGGTGACGCGCTGCTGCTGGATGTCGATGCGGGGCTGGCCGAGGATCTGCTGCGGCGGCTGGGCATGTACAAGCTGCGCTCGAAGGTCGCGCTGGAGGCGGTGGCGATGCCGATCGCGCGCGGCACCGGCCCTGCGCCCGATGGCGCCATCGCCGATCCGCGCCACGACGCTTTGGGCTGGCGCCTTTACGGCCAGCGGGGCGATGACGGCAGCGACTGGGACGCGATCCGCGTCGCCCATTGCATCCCCGAAAGCCTGATCGAACTGATCCCGAACGAGACTTTCATCCTCGAGGCCGGATTCCAGCGTCTGCACGGCGTCGATTTCCGCAAGGGCTGCTATGTCGGTCAGGAAGTCACCGCGCGGATGAAGCACAAGACCGAATTGCGCAAGGGTCTGATCACCCTGCGCGTCGAGGGCGAAGCCCCGGTCGGCACCGCCATCACCCGCGAGGGGCGCGAAGTCGGCACCCTGTTTACCCAATCGGGCGGTCGCGGCATCGCCCATGTCCGCTTCGACCGGCTGGGCGCGGGGATGGAGGCAGGCCCGGCCCGAATCGTCGCCGAATGAGCGTCGGGGCCGGCATGGCCCCCGACGCGCAGCCACCGCTGCGCAAGATCATCCATATCGACATGGATGCCTTCTATGCCTCGGTCGAGCAGCGCGACGATCCGGAATTGCGCGGCAAGCCGGTCGCTGTGGGCGGCGGTTCGATGCGCGGGGTGGTGGCGGCGGCCAGCTACGAGGCGCGGGTCTTCGGGATCCGCTCGGCCATGCCCTCGGTCACGGCGCGCAGGCTGTGCCCCGATCTGATCTTCGTAAGGCCCCGGTTCGAGATCTATCGCGACATCTCGGGCCAGATCCGCGACATCTTTGCCGATTACACGCCGCTGATCGAGCCCCTGTCGCTGGACGAGGCCTATCTGGACGTGACCGACCACCTCTGGCCCGGCCAGACGGCGACGCAGGTGGCCCGCGAGATCCGCGCCCGCATCCGCGAGGCAACCGCGCTGACCGCCAGCGCCGGGGTCAGCTACAACAAGTTTCTGGCCAAGCTGGCCTCGGACCAGAACAAGCCCGACGGGCTTTGTGTGATCACGCCCGATCGGGGACCGGATTTCGTGCTGGCCCTGCCGGTGGGCAAGTTTCACGGCATCGGCCCGGCGACGGCGGGCAAGATGCGCGCGATGGGGATCGAGACCGGCGCCGATCTGCGGGCGCAGGACCTTGATTTCCTGACCCGGCGTTTCGGCAAGTCGGGGCGCTATTACTGGAACATCTCGCGCGGCATCGATCACCGGCAGGTCCGGTCCGACCGCATCCGAAAATCCGTCGGGGCCGAAAACACCTATTTCACCGACCTGATGGACCTGGCCCAGGCGCATGACGCACTGGCGCCCCTGGCCGGTAAGGTCTGGCGCCATGTCAGCCGCCATGGCTTGCGGGGACGGACGGTGACGCTGAAGGTCAAGTTTTCGGATTTTCAGCAGATCACACGGGCGCGGACCCTGCCGCGCGCCGTGGGATCCGAGGCCGAGATGCTGTCCATCGCCCGCGAACTGGCCGGCGCTGTCCTGCCCGATCCGCGCGGCGCCCGGCTGTTGGGGATCACGCTGTCGGGTTTCGATCGTGACGAAGATAGCGATCCGGTGCAGCTGAACCTGTTCGGGTAGAAATCGGCATGCCACCGCGCCGGGCGGCGTCCCGACCCTCCGACAGGGCGCGCCATCCTGCCGGACAGGGCCCGGGAAGTCCGATCCTCACCCGGTCAGGACGTGGCGCGCGTCAGGCCCGTTCGCTGTATTCGAAGACCTCGGTATTCACCACGATATCCTCGCCCTCGCCCACGAAGGGCGGGATCATGATGCGAACGCCGTTGTCCAGCATCGCGGGCTTGTAGCTGTTGGCGGCGGTCTGGCCCTTCACCACCGGCTCGGTCTCGGCGACCTTGCAGACGACCTTCTGCGGGATCGAGACCGAAAGCGCCTCGTCGCCGTAATATTCGATGGTCGCGGTCATGCCGTCCTGCAGGAAGGGGCGACGATCGCCCAGCAATTCGGCGTCCAGTTCGGTCTGCTCGAAGGTCTGGCTGTCCATGAAGACCAGCTTGCCGTCCATTTCATACAGGAATTGCTGATCTTTCTGGTCCAGCCGGACACGCTCGACCTTGTCCTCGCTGCGGAAACGTTCGTTCAGCTTGCGGCCGTCGCGAAGATTTTTCAACTCGACCTGGGCGAAGGCGCCGCCCTTTCCCGGCTTGACGTGATTGACCTTCACGGCGGCCCAGAGGCCGCCGTCATGTTCCAGCACATTGCCGGGCCGGATTTCGTTGCCGTTGATCTTGGGCATGGGATTCTCTTGACGGATGATGAGAGGTTCGCGCCGTCCAGACGTTGAATGGCGTTGAAGCGCCCCTATATCGGGACAGGCCGTGGCTGGCAACCGGAACGGTATGCGGGCGTTGTCAAGCTGATATCCGTGGCGGAAGGCCGCCGCCGTCCGGCGGGCCGTCGAAATTTTGCGTGTTTTTGCCCGCCTTGCAGGCTACGCATGGCTGTCATGCAGTCGAAGTAATATCGAATCGGGGTCAGGATGGTCTAAGCCAAACGGCACCGTCGGAGAAACGGAAGAAAAAACGAAGGGTTGACCCAGAGTCTTCCCGCAAGGGCCTCGGTGGTATCATCGGGCCAGAGGAAATGGACGAACGATATGCGCGATTTTGTTGACGGCTCGGCTTTCAATTTCGAGCAGGGCCAGCGTGCCCGCAAGCTGTTTGCGGCGGTGGTTCTGGCTGCTTTGGATGACGCCATTGCAGATGACAAGAAATACGGCAACGGCCCCGAGCAGATCGCCCGGTGGGCGCGTTCGCGCGACGGACGCGAGGTTCTGTCCTGCGCCGGGATCGACCCGAACGAGCGGGTCGTCAAGGGATTGATGGACTTCGTCTCGAAGGGCGTCCGGACCTCGGTGGCGCTGTCGCGCGAGGAAAGCGAACGGCGCATGGCCGCCGAGGCCGAGGCCGAGGCGGCGTGACCCCTCTGCGGATCGCTCGCAGACAAGACTGAAACCGCACGGATCGGTAACAAGGCCCCCGCCATCTGCGGGGGTTTTCCATTTTCCTGCGGACCGGGTGCGACGGCTGGTGGCCGGCGCAGCCGGTTCCAGCGCTGTATCCGGCGTGCAGGACAGGGCCGGGCCGGCGACCGGCGCCGGCTTCCGTGGCGGCCTGACCGGCCTGGCCGCAGCGCGGTCGCAAAACGAAACCCCGCCGGAATGACGGGGTTCGTCGGCTTTCAGGCGGGCCGCGATGGCCGCCGCGTCGCGGACATCGCTTCGGTCAGCGCTTGCGGAACAACTGCCAGCCGCCGGCGACAGCCATCGCGGCGATTGCGGCCTTGACCAGCGCGCCGGCCAGGAACGGCATCACCGCCAGCGCGGCGGCCTCGGACAGGGATTTGCCCAGCACCAGCGACAGCGCCAGGGCGCCCGGCACGAACAGCATCAGTCCCGGCACGAGACCGGCGACAAACAGGCGCAGGAAGCCGCGGTCCAGCCCGCGTTCGACCAGCCAGCCGGTCAGCCAGGCCATGCCGACAAAGCCCCACAGGAAGCCCGCCGTCGGCCCCATCAGCGGCGCGATCCCGCCCGAGGCATTGGCAAAGACCGGCAGGCCCACGGCGCCTTCGGCCAGATAGGCCAGCATCGTCGCCGCCGCCAGACGCGAGCCATAGGTCAGCCCGATCAGCGTGATGGCCAGAGTCTGCAAGGTCATCGGCACCGGCCACATCGGTACGCTGGCCTGGGCGGACAACGCGACCAGAGCCGAGCCGGCCAGAACCAGCAGGATGTTCGTTCGGGTCGAGCGGGCCGGCAGCGCGGCTTGGGTCAATGTCATGGCGGGGCCTCTTCCTGGTGCGAAATTCGTGGCCGAATGTTCACGCAGCGGGCGCGAAAGTCAATCGGCCGGTCGGCGAAAGGGTCTTGCGCGGGCACCGCTCTTTTGCGAAAGGCTGCCGCCATGACACAGGATCAGACCACCGAGGAAACAGGCAGGATCGCGCTGGTGACAGGCGCGTCGCGCGGTCTTGGCGCGGCCCTGGCCGAGGGGCTGGCCCGGCGCGGATTTCATGTGCTGGCCGTGGCCCGGACCGTGGGCGGCCTGGAAGAGCTGGACGACCGCATCCGGGCCTCGGGCGGCAGCGCGACGCTGGCGCCGATGGATGTGACCGACGCGGCGGCGATGCAGCAGATGGTGCAGGCCGTGGCCGAACGATGGGGCGGTCTGGATCTGTGGGCACATTGTGCGATCCACGCCGCACCGCTGTCGCCGGCGCCGCATATCGACGGCAAGGATTGGTCGAAATCGCTGCTGGCCAATGTCGAGGTCGTGCGCGGCCTGATCGCCCTGATCGAGCCGCTGCTGCGCATACGCCAGAGCACCGCCCTGTTCTTCGACGATCCTCGCGCCGGACAGAAATTCTTCGGCGCCTACGGCGCGACGAAGGCCGCGCAGATCGCGCTGGTGCGAAGCTGGCAGGCCGAGAACGCAGCGATCGGCCCGCGCGTGGTCATCGCGGAACCGGCCGCGATGCCGACCGCCACCCGCGGACGGTTCTTTCCCGGAGAGGATCGCGCGGTGCTGACGTCCTGTCGCCACGAGGCCGAGCGGATCCTGGACGCGCTGTAGCCCCGCGTCCCGCGACCGCCGGGGGACCTTGCGTCCCCCGGACCCCCTGCAAGGTATTTGGAAAGAGGGCGAGGTCAGGCGATCGGGGCCGTGGCCCGGTCCAGCCATGCGCCCGTGTCCTCGTCGAGCAGCGGCGACAACGTTTCGCGGACCTGCGCGTGATAGCCATCCAGCCACCGGGCCTCGGCCGGTGACAGCGCGGCGCGGTCGATGCAGCGCGTGTCTATGGGGCAGAGTGTGATCGTCTCGAACCCCAGCATGGTGCGGCCTTCCTCGGACGGGGCCTCGATCACGGCGATCAGGTTTTCGAGACGGATGCCGAAGCTGCCCTCGCGGTAATAGCCCGGCTCGTTGGACAGGATCATGCCGGGCTCCAGCGCGATGTCACTGGTCCGGCTGATCCGGGCCGGGCCTTCATGGACGCACAGCGCGGCGCCGACGCCATGGCCGGTGCCATGGTCGTAATCCAGCCCCTGTTGCCACAGGAATTGCCGCGCCAGCGCGTCCAGATGCGCGCCCGCCACGCCCCTGGGAAAGCGCGCCCGGCTAAGCGCGATCAACCCGCGCAATACGGCGGTATAGGGGGCGACGGCGTCGGGCGGAGGCTGGCCCAGCGGCAGCGTGCGGGTGATGTCGGTGGTTCCGTCGGGATACTGGCCGCCCGAATCGATCAGCAGCATCGTGCCGGTCGAGAGGCGGCGATTGGTGGTCTCGGTCACGCGGTAATGGACGATGGCGCCGTTGGGGCCCGCGCCGCAGATCGTGTCGAAGCTGATATCCGTGATGCCCTGGTCGGATCGCAGGGATTCGAGTTTTCGGACGACATCGATTTCCGTCAGCGACGCCGGATCCCGCGCCTCCAACCATGCCAGCAGCCGCACCATCGCCACGCCGTCGCGCAGATGCGCCTGGCGCATTCCGTGGAGTTCGGCGGAATTCTTGCGGGCCTTGGGCAGGATCGCCGGGTCCGGGGCGCGGGCGATATCGGTTCCGGCCTGTTCCAGCAGGCGGAAGACGGCCTCGGGCGCCGTTGCGGGGTCGAGGCGCACCGGGCCTTCGAGGTCCAGCAGGGCGGCGGACAGGCTCTCGGGGTGCAGAATCGAAACCGCGTTGCCAAGCGTCGTCCGCAAGCCGTCGTCGAATTTCGCCGGATCGGCGAACAGCGCCAGATGGCCGTCATCGGACAGGACGGCAAAGCCTTGCACCACGGGGTTCCTTGGCAAATCCTTGCCGCGGATGTTCAGAAGCCAGGAAATCGAATCGGGCAGCGACAGAAAGGCCGCCGCCTGACCGTCCTTGCGCAGCGCGGCAGCCAGACGGGCGCGTTTGCCGGCGGCGCTTTCGCCCGCCAGTGCCTCGTCATGGGCACGGGCCCGGCCGACGGGCGGGGCAGGGCGGTCGGTCCAGACGGCATCGAGCGGGTTGCGGTCCATCGCGATCAGGCCGATGCCGCTGTCGGCAAGCCCCTTTTCCATCGTCTCGATTTCCTTGCGCGTGTGCAGCCAGGGATCGAAGCCGGCCCGCCCTCCGGCCGGCAGGGCGTCGCGCAGCCAGTCCGAGGGCCTCGTATCAGGCCAGGGGACAGGGGTGAAATGCGCCGGATCGACCTGCGATTTCACCTGCACCCGGTAGCGGCCGTCGACGAAAACACCGGCCTTGTCCGCCGTAACGATGGCGAAGCCCGCGCTGCCGGTGAAGCCTGTCAGCCAGGCTAGCCGCGCATCGGCTTCGGCCACATATTCGCCCTGATGCGAATCGGCGCGTGGCACGATGAAGGCATCGAGACAGGCGGCCTTCATCCGCTGCCGCAGCGCGGCCAGCCGGCCTGCGTGATCGCCGCCACCGGCCCGGTCGTCAAAGGACTGAAAGCTCACAATTCGATCGCCTTCATCACTTCGGGTTCGATCACCATGACCCCCGGCAGATCCGCCACCAGCGCCTCGGCCGATTGTTCAAGCAGGGGGAAGGTCTTGTAATGACAGGGAATCACGGTCTTGAAGGCGAAATAGCGCCTCGCAGCATAGGCCGCCCGCTTCATGTCCATGGTGAAATGTCCGCCCGCGCAGAGGATGCCGATATCGGGCTTGTGGTAATCGCCCATCCATTCCATGTCGGCCATGATGTCGGTATCGCCGCTGACATAGATCACCTGCCCCTCGCCGGCGATCATGTAGCCCGATTCGTGGCCCGCATAGATCGGCCCGTCCGCCCCGTCCAGCGAACTGGAATGGGCCGCGTTCACCATCGTCACCTTTGCCCGGCCCAGATCGACGGTGCCGCCCTTGTTGAAGCCGATCCCGTCGATTCCGTGATGCGTGCTCCAGCCGTTGATCAGGTCATAGATGCCAGCGACCGGTATTTTCAGCTCTTTCGCAATGGCCAGCGTGTCGCCGGAATGATCGCCGTGCCCGTGGGTCAGCAGGATGTGGGTCGCGCCCTGAATGGCCGCGTCACGGCCGTTTTCGGGAAAGACCGGATTTCCCGACAGCCAGGGGTCGATGAGGATCACGGCATCCTCGATTTCAAGGCGAAAGCCGGAATGTCCAAGCCAGGTCAGTTTCATCGAGACCTCCTTTGCGATGTCGGTCGAAGCCTAGCGGCGCCTTGTCCGACTGACCAGAGCGGGCGCGGCTGTTGATTTCCTCTGGCCGACCGCTTACGCGCACGAACCAGTGCCGGTCCCGCGCGGCTCGCCGACGACAGGATGGGCCGCCACGGCAAGGAGAGGAGCGGATGACGATCTTCGTCTCGGGCGATTCCAATTCGGTCCGTCGCGATGGCTGGGTCGCCGGATTGATCGCCCATCCCGACACGCCGGCCGAGGTGCGCAACATCTCGATCGGCGGCGCGCCCTCGCATATGAGCTTGCTGCGGGCGATGCGCGAAACCGGCATGGGGCGCGGCGACGTCCTTATCTGGGCCTATGGCATCAACGACGCGCTCTATATCCGGAATGCCGGCTATACGGTTGACGAGATGATCGGGGTCTTGCGTCAGATCATTGCGATCTGCGCGGATCGCGGCGTCGTCTTCGCGCCGATGATCTTCCAGCCGCGCCGACCCTCGCAAATCCGGCGGAAATCGCCCTATCGTGCCGCGCTGCACGATCTGTTCGGGGCAAGCGGCATCCCCTATTTCGATGTCGATGAAGCCTATCTCGCCGTCCATCCCGACAGCGCGACGCTGCCAGTGGAGTTTTACCAGGACTATCTGCATTACGCGAATGATCCGGCGGTTTTCGGCCACATCGTCGCCGGGGCGCTGGATCTGATCCGGCGCGGCAGGGTGCCCCACCATCCCGGCGCCGATCTGCCCTCGATCCGCCTCGTGACGGATTTTCCGGGGGCCGGGCGGGGCGTTCTGGAAAACAGCGCCGTGGGACGCGTCACGACGTGGGATCCGGGTCCGGACGGCGTTCAGGTCCGGCTGCCCGGCCCCGGCAGGATTGTCGGGCTGTTCGTGACCACGACGCGGCAGGGCGGGGTCTGGAACCTGACGTTCCAGGGCGCGTCCGATCAGGTTTCGGTGGCCTTCGCCGACCGGGATTTCAATCGCACGATGCTGAAATTCATCTCTCCGGAAGCCGTGACCGGGCGCTCTTTCGCGCATGACGGCCCGGAGATCCTGCGGATCGGCTGGTCGGACGAACCGGGCAGGGTGCTGGCCGATTTCTGGTTCCTGTCCGAACCCGATCCGCAGGATCGTTCGGGTCGCGAAGCGCGGCTGGTCGCCGTCATGACCGAAAATCGTGGACAATGCCGCGAAGGCGGAACGGGATGCGCCTGACCCGCGGCTAGACCGGGGCCGCGTCGTCCAGCCGCAACCGCAATCTTTCGCGCCCGCCCCAGGTGGACAATTCCAACTTGCCCGCCAGATGAAAGCGCCGGCCCTTCGCACCGATCAGCGCGGGCCCGAGGGGGCCGTTCATCGCGCCCCAGGCCACGGCCTCCAGCGAGGGGCCGCCCGGGCTGCGGAAGGACAGCCGCAGATGGCTGTCGCCCATGGTCGCGGCGCTGTCGATCAACTGGTCGGCAAAGGCGAAACGGGGCGCCGGGGCGGCCTGGCCATAGGGTCCGGCATCTTCGAGTTGGCGGAACATCTGCGGCGTGGCCCCCGCGCCCTCCAGCAGCCCCGAAACGCGCAGGTCGCGGCTGCCGCTGCGCTGCGACAGATCGCGCTCGATCAGGTCGGCCAGCCGTGCCATCGCGTCGGGAATACGGGCGGCCTCGACCGTCAGACCGGCGGCCATCGCGTGCCCGCCACCTTTCAGCAGCAGGCCCTCCTGCGCCAGCCGCTGGACCGCACGGCCCAGGTCGACGCCGGGAACCGAACGGGCCGATCCCTTTCCGATTCCGCCCTCGATCCCGATCACGACCGAGGGCAGGTCGCTGGCCTCCTTGACCCGCGCCGCGACGATGCCCACGACGCCCGGATGCCAGCCATCGCCGGCCGCCCATGACAGGCGCGCATCGCCGCGCGCCTCGACCTGGGCCAAGGCTTCGTCGCGCACCGCCGCCTCGATCGCGCGGCGATCGCGGTTCAGCCCGTCCAGATCCGCGGCCAGCCGCCCGGCCTCGACGGGATCGGTCGCCGACAGGCACAGCGCGCCCAGATCGGCGCGCCCGACGCGCCCCCCGGCATTGATCCGTGGGCCCAGAAGGAAACCCAGGTGAAAGCTGTTGGGCGGCCCGTCCAGCCGCGCCACGTCGGACAGCGCAACCAGTCCCGGCCGCTGTCGCCGTGCCATGATCGCCAGCCCGGTCCTCACGAAAGCCCGGTTGACCCCCACCAGGGGCGCCACGTCGGCCACCGTCGCCAGCGCCACCAGATCCAGCATCGACAGCAGATCGGGCTCGGGCCGGCCCATCCGGCGCAGCACGCGCCCGGCCTGAACCAGCGTCAGGAAGACCACGCCGGCGGCGCAGAGATGGCCCAGCGATCCGTCCTCGTCCGCCCGGTTCGGGTTCACCACGGCCAGCGCGGGGGGCAGGGTCTCGCCGCCCAGATGGTGGTCCAGCACGATCACGTCGCGGCGCCCGGCGGCGGCAAGCGCATCATGGCTCAGCGTGCCGCAATCGACACAGATGATCAGATCATGCGCGGCGGCCAGTGCCTCGATCGCCGGCGCGTTCGGACCATAGCCCTCGTCGATCCGGTCGGGGACATAGAGGGTCGCGTCCCGGCCCTGTCGCCGCAGCCAGTCCAGCAGCAGCGCGGCCGAGGTGCCGCCATCGACATCGTAATCGGCGAAGATCGCGATCCGCTGTCCGCCGACAGCAGCCGCCACGATCCGCTCGGCCGCCGTCTCCATGTCGCGCAGGGTCAAGGGATCGGGAAGAAGATCGCGCAGCCTCGGCGTCAGAAAGGCCTCGTGGGCGCCGGCCTCGATTCCGCGTTCGGCCAGAACCCGCGCCACCGCCAGCGGCAGGGCGGACTTCTGCGCCAGCCCCTCGGCCAGCCGCTCCAACGCGGCATCCGGACCGATCCAGCGCCGCCCGCTCAGCGATTGCTCGATCCCCAGAAACGCCACGCGGCTCCTTTCGACTTGCAGAAATCCTCCCCAGGCGGGCCCGGGGCCGGGCGGCGCGGCCTACCTTACCGGGTTGCGATACAGCATCCGCCTGACCGAGCCGGTCTTGGACCGCATCAGGATCGTCTCGGTCTCGATATAGCCGGGCCGGGTGTGAACGCCGCGCACGATCGAGCCGTTCGTCACCCCGGTCGCGGCGAAGATCACGTCCGCCGTCACCAGATCGTCGCGGGTATAGATGCGGTCGAAATCGCTGATCCCGGCCTTGCGTGCGCGGCCGCGCTCGTCCTCGTTGCGAAACAGCAGCCGACCCCACATCTGTCCGCCCATGCATTTCAGCGCCGATGCGGCCAGAACCCCCTCGGGGGCGCCGCCGGAGCCCATATACATGTCGATCCCGGTCAATTCGGCCTCGGCGGTGTGGATGACCCCCGCCACGTCGCCATCGGTGATCAGCCGGATCGCGGCGCCCGTCTCGCGAACCTCGGCGATCATTTCCTCGTGGCGCGGACGCTCGAGGATGCAGACGGTGATGTCGCTGTCGCGGCAGGCCCGCGCACGGGCCAGCGCCCGAACCCGTTCGGCCGGGCTCATCCGGAGGCTGACCACATCCTTGTCATAGCCCGGCCCGATGGCCAGCTTGTCCATGTAGACGTCAGGCGCATGAAGCAGGGTTCCACGCGGCGCCATCGCGATCACCGTCAGCGCGTTCGGCATGTCCTTGGCGGTCAGCGTCGTGCCCTCCAGCGGGTCCAGCGCGATATCCACCTGCGGCCCCTGACCGGTGCCGACCTCTTCGCCGATATACAGCATCGGCGCCTCGTCGCGCTCGCCCTCGCCGATGACGACCACGCCCCTGATGTCCAGCATGTTCAGCTGATCGCGCATGGCATTGACGGCGGCCTGATCAGCGGCCTTTTCGTCGCCGCGCCCGATCAGCAGGGCCGAGGCATGGGCCGCCGCCTCACTGACGCGGGCCAATCCCAGGGACAGCATGCGGTCGTTGAAATCCCCGGGCGCATTCATGATCGGTTCCTCGTCACCTGCCTCGTCGCTGGGCTTCTACGCGGCGCTCGCCGGGCGGGCAAGCCTTGACGGCGCTAACAGCGCTCAGGCCTCGGCCAGATCCAGCGACAGGGCGTGGATCCGCGGCACGATATCGCCCAGCGTGCGGTGAACAAGCCGGTGCCGCTCGATCCGGCTCAGCCCGGCAAAGGCGGCCGCGGTCATTCGGATGTGAAAATGACTCTCGCCGCCCTCGCGAAAACCCGCATGTCCGCGATGGGATTCGCTGTCGTCCACGATCTCCAGCCGTTCGGGGCGCAGAGCTTCCAGCCTGTTGCGCATCTCGTCCGCGATCATCCGCACATCCTTTCGTCAAGACCTTTCATGTCGCCCGAAATAGCCTAAACTGCCGCCTCCGAGTCGCAAAGGTGCCCGAGAATGAGCAGCAAAGACCCCTTCGGATTCGACATTTCGGCCGCGAAGGACAAGAAGCGCAAGAACAAGGGACGCCGCGGCATGTCGGGCGCCTTCGAAACCTCGACCCGCATCTGCGAACGGGAAGGATGTGACGAGGCGGGGCAATACCGGGCGCCCAAGAACCCGCGCAACCTTGATGATTATTTCTGGTTCTGCAAGGAACATGTGCGGGAATACAACGCCAACTGGAACTATTTCCAGGGCCAGTCGGAAGAGGAATTCCAGCAGTTCATCGACAATGCGACGGTCTGGGAAAGGCCGACGAAACCCTTCGGCCGCGCCGCCGAGGAACAGAAATGGGCTCGCCACGGCGTCAGCGACCCGCACGAGATCCTGGGTGCCAACGGCACCGCGCCCGAGGCCCGCGCCCGGGTCGCGGCCCGCAAACTGCCGCCGGCCGAACGCAAGGCGCTGGAAATCCTTGAAGCCCGCGACGGCTGGTCACGGACCGAAATTCGCCGCCAGTACAAGTCGCTGGTCAAGGATCTGCATCCGGACATGAATGGCGGTGACCGCTCGGACGAGGATCGTCTGGCCGAGGTCGTCTGGGCCTGGGATCAGGTCAAGGACAGCCGGTATTTCCGCGACTGAGGCGGATCACGCCGCGCCGGTCCCTCGCCCTCTTTCCAAATACCTCCGGGGGGGGCGCGTCAGCGACGGGGGGCGGCGCCCCCCTTGCGACGGAACAGCCGGGGCGCGGCGGCCGCCATCAGCAGCACCAGCGCCACCAGCACCACCACCGGCATCGAGCCCCACCTGATCCAGACGGTCGGCGGCAGCGCGCCGGGCAGCTTGGCGTCGATCTTGCCGGCGACGCCAAGGCCAAGGGACTGGCGAACCGCGCCGCGGGCATCGATCACGGCGCTGACGCCGGTATTGGCCGCGCGCATCATCGGCAATCCGGATTCGATGCTGCGCAGGCGGGCCTGGGCAAGATGCTGATACGGACCCAGGAAGCGGCCGAACCAGCCGTCATTCGTGGCCTGCAACAACCATGCCGGACGATTGTCCAGACCGCGAAGATGCTGGGGAAAGATCGCCTCGTAGCAGATCAGGGGCTGAAAGGGCGGCAGCTTGCCGGCCTGCATCGAGGCCGGGCCGGAGCCGGACGAATAGCCGCGTCCCGATTGCGCTGCAAAGGCCGAGATGCCGAACCTTGCCAGCGCATCGCCCCAGGGAATGTATTCGCCAAAGGGCACCAGGTGGAACTTGTCGTAGACCGCTTCGGGTCTGCCCTGCGCGTCCAGCGCGACGAGACTGTTGAAATAGCGGCCGCCCTCTCGCCGCTGGATGCCGGTGACCAATGGGGCACCCGCTGACCCGGCCAGGACCGGCAGCACGCCCTCGGCATCGTTCAGCAGGAAATTCACCGCCGTCTCGGGCCAGATCACAAGATCGCGGGGGCCCGGCTCGGCCGACAGATCCAGCAGGCGGCGGAAAAAGACCGCGGACCATTCCGGGTCCCATTTCAGCTTTTGTTCGGCATCGGGCTGGACGATCCGGATGGTGAAATCGGTATCGGGCGGCAGGGGGCGCGACAGCCGGTTCAGGCCCAGAGCCCAAAGCCCGCCGGTTGCAAGGATTGCCAGCCCGATGCCCGGCAGGAAACCGGTCGCGCGGCGTTCGAAGGGTCGCCACAGCGCTGCGGGCAGGACGGCAAGCGCCATCGTTATCGCCGACAGCCCGATGGCGCCCGTGCTCGAGGCGATCTGCGCAATCGGGGTCGAGATCCAGGTATGCCCGACCAGGTTCCAGGGCAGGCCGGTGAAAAGCCAGCCGCGCAGCCAGTCCGACAGAACCAGCGCCGCCGCGATGGTCAGGCTGCGGCTGCGCCAGCCGGGTGCGGCAAGTGCGGCCAGCCAGCCGGGAATGGCCCAGAACAGGGCGCCGCCAAGCGCCATCAGGATCAGCGCGAAAGGCGCCATCCAGCCATAGATCTCGGGTTCGACCAGGAAAGGCTCGACGATCCAGCTCATGCCCAGGCCGAACCAGCCCAGCCCCGCCGCCAGCAGATGCCAGAACGCGGCCTGCGGGTTGGCGCGGCAGGCGCGCCAGATCAGGATCGCGAAGGCCACCGGAGCCAGCCCCCAGACATCGAAGGGCGCAAGGCCCAGCGACGCGATCATGCCAAGCGCCAGATCGGGCAGAAGCTGGCGCAGCGGCGGTCGCCGGCCAGAGCGCAGGCGCGGCGGGGTCAGGCGGTCGCGCATCGTCGAGGCTCAGGCGTCAGCGTCGGCATTGTCCCCGGTTGCGGGGGCATCGGCCTTCTTGCGGCGGGGCCGCCTGGGCTTGGGCATGGGCGTCTCCTCGGCCCCGGGCTTGGCCGGC
The DNA here is from genome assembly GCF_002413585.1 of Paracoccus sp. UBA5162. Taxonomy (NCBI): domain Bacteria; kingdom Pseudomonadati; phylum Pseudomonadota; class Alphaproteobacteria; order Rhodobacterales; family Paracoccaceae; genus Paracoccus; species Paracoccus sp. UBA5162. The sequence continues at coordinate 111,625 of NZ_DHXG01000045.1, read as the reverse complement.
TCGGCCTCGGCCTCTGCGGCAGGGTCGGCCTTCTTGCGGCGACTGCGGGCCGGTTTCGCGGCCGCGTCGCTGTCCGCGGCGCCGGTATCGTCCTCGGCCGCGCTGTCCTTCTTTGCGGTCTTGGCGCGGCTGCGGCGCGGTTTTGGCGCGTCCGCCGCCGCCTCGGCGGTCTCGGACTTGGCGGCCGCAGCCTTGCGACGGGTTTTCCTCGGCTTGTCGTCCGGCGTTTCTGCCTGTGCCTCGGCGGGGGCTTCGGCCGCCGCGGGTGTCTCGGCCGGCGTTTCGACCATGGCCTCCGTCGGCGGCGCCGATTCCTCCGGCTGCTCGGGCGACGCGGGCCCGGTCGCCGTCTCGGCCTCGGCGGTCGAGGATTTGCGGCGCCGGCTGCGCTTTGGCCGGGGCTGTTCCTGCGGTTTCCCGGCATCGTCGTCGCTGGTTGCCGGGGGCTCGTCACGGGTGGCGCTGTCCAGCGCCGACCGGATCGGCACCAGCATGAAGTCCGGAACGTGATCGCCCATGCCCTGCACCGGCTGGCCGCGATCCTCGCCGCGGCCCCTGCGTCCTCCGCGCCGGTCGTCGCGCCGGTCCTGCTGGCCGGATTGTTCGCGGCGTTCGGGCTGCTGCGGTGCGGTTTCGGCCTCTGGCGCGCGCGTCTTCTCGGGTTGATCGACGCGCGGGCTGTCCTCGCGCGGGCGATCCTCGCCGCCGCGACGGCTGCGGCTTCGGCCGCGCCCCCCGCGACCGCGGTCGTCGCCATCCCTGCGAGACGAGGATGGCGCCGCGTCCGTCAGCGAAAATCCCGTTGGCGCCTCGGCGCGCGGCAGGCTTTGCTTTACCAGGCTTTCGATGGCCGAAAGATATTTCTCGTCCGAGGGCGTGGCGAGGCTGATGGCGGTGCCCTGACGGCCCGCCCGGCCGGTGCGGCCGATGCGATGGATATAATCCTCGGCATGGCTGGGCAGATCGAAATTGAACACATGGCTGACCGCCGGAATGTCCAGCCCGCGTGCCGCCACGTCCGAGGCGACCAGCAGTTTCAGGCTGCCGTCGCGGAAACTGTCCAGGGTCCGGGTGCGGTGGCTCTGTTCCAGATCGCCGTGGATCGGGGCGGCATCATAGCCGTATTTGGCCAGCGACTTGGCGACGATGTCCACATCGGTCTTGCGGTTGCAGAAGATGATCGCGTTCTTCAGCCCGCCGGTTTCGGTCGCGAGACCCTCGGCATCGATCAGGGCGCGCAGCAATTCGCGCTTCTGCTTGGCGGCCTGATCCTTGCGGGTGGGCGTGAACTGGATCAGCTTCTGGGTGATGGTTTCGCTGGCGGTGGCCTGGCGGGCAACCTCGATCCGTTCGGGGGCGTGCAGGAAGGTGTTGGTGATCCGTTCGATCTCGGGCGCCATCGTGGCGCTGAAGAACAGCGTCTGGCGGGTGAAGGGGGTCAGTTGGAAGATGCGTTCGATATCGGGGATGAAGCCCATGTCCAGCATCCGGTCAGCCTCGTCCACGACCATGATCTGCACGCCGGTCAACAGCAGCTTGCCGCGTTCGTGATGGTCCAGCAGGCGGCCCGGCGTGGCGATCAGCACATCGACGCCGCGATCGATCAGCTTGTCCTGTTCGGCAAAGCTGACGCCGCCGATCAGCAAGGCCTTGGTCAGCTTGGTGTGCTTGGCATAGGTATCGAAATTTTCGGCCACCTGCGCGGCCAGTTCGCGCGTCGGGCACAAGACCAACGACCGCGGCATCCGCGCGCGGGCCCGACCACGACCCAGCAGCGTGATCATCGGCAGGGTGAAGCTGGCAGTCTTGCCGGTGCCGGTCTGGGCGATGCCCAGAACGTCGCGGCCTTCCAGCGCGGGCGGAATGGCCCCTTCCTGGATGGGTGTCGGGTTCTCGTAGCCGGCCTCTTCGATGGCCTTCAGAACCTTGGGGTCGATTTTCAGATCGGAGAATTTCGTCATGCGGGGGCTTTCCATTGGCCGCGCCAATCGCGCGCCGCGTTCCATGCCGTGCGCCCGAATGGCGCATCAGTCGGCTGTCATGGGACGCAGTTCCGCACGCCCCTTCGGTCGTTCCGCCGGATGCGGACCCGCCTCGCCTAAACCAACCGGGCAGGAAGGTCAATCTTTCCGGCCGAAAACCTGCCACAATGGCAGTCGACAGGGAACCTTTCGGCCGGCAGACGCTTGGACGCGGGACACCGGCGCACAGAACGAGGGACAGGAATGGAGATGGACGTGACCGGCGGGCTGAGCCCGATCCAGGCCTTCGCCGTGGTCGGTATCGCGGGGGTGGGCGCGCAATGGCTGGCATGGCGGTTCCGCCTGCCCGCGATCGTGCTGATGCTGGCCGCCGGGTTGCTGCTGGGCCCGGTCACGGGAATTTTCGTGCCGGCCCGCGATATCGGCGATCTGATCAAGCCGATGATCGCGCTGGCCGTTGCCGTGATCCTGTTCGAGGGGGGCCTGACGCTGAGCCTGAAAAAGCTGGCCGATGCCCGGCCGGGCGTCAGGCGGCTGGTCTATATCGGGGCGCCGCTGGGCTGGATCCTGTCGTCGCTTGCGCTGGTTTTCGGTGCCGGGCTGGGCTGGGAATCGGCCATCGTCTTCGGCGGGGTCATGATCGTCACCGGACCCACGGTCATCGCGCCCCTGCTGCGACAGGCCAGGCTGACCTCGCGGCCGGCGCAGGTCCTGCAATGGGAAGGCATCGTCAACGACCCGATCGGCGCCCTTGTCGGCGTCATCGCGCTGGAAATCGTGCTGGTCTATCGCACCGGTGTCACCGCCGGCGAGGCCATCGGACAACTGGTTCTGGGCGTCGGCTTCGCGGCGCTGATCGGGGCCGTGGCGGGCTACATGCTGGTGCAGGCCTTCCGGCGCGGCTGGGTGCCCGAATACATGAAGGTTCCGCTGCTTTTCGTCGCCGTGCTGGCGATCTTCGCGGTATCGGACACGCTGTTGCAGGAAAGCGGGCTGCTGGCGGTGACGGTCATGGGGCTGGTCGTCGCGAATGCCGATCTGCCCAGCTATCACGAACTGCACCGCTTCAAGGAACATGCGACGATCCTGCTGGTTTCGGGGGTGTTCATCCTTCTTGCGGCGGGTGTGGAATTCGACACGCTGGCGCAACTGAACTGGCTGCGCGCGGGCATCTTCGTCGCGCTGGTGGTGCTGGTGGCGCGGCCGCTGACGGTCCTGATCTCGCTGATCGGATCGAACCTGACCCTGCCCGAACGGTTTCTGATCGCCCTGACCGGGCCGCGCGGGGTGGTGCTGGTCGCCGTCTCGGGCATCTTCGGCGAGAATCTGGTATCGGCGGGGATCGACGACGGCGCGCAGATCGCGCCGCTGGCCTTCGTGCTGGTGCTGGTGACGGTCGTGCTGCACGGCTTCACCCTTGCGCCGCTGGCGCGGCGGCTGGGTCTGACCTCGGGCGAGAAGCCGGGCCTGATGATCGTCGGCGGCTCGCTGTTCGCGACGGGCCTGGCAAAGGCGCTGGAAAAGGCCGAGGTGAACGTGCTGATCACCGACACCAACCGCGATCATCTGCGCACCGCGCGGGCCCAGAACATTCCCACCTTCTATGGCGACATTCTGGGCGAGGCGGCGGAAAGCAACGTCGAGTTCATCACCTATTCGGGGATCCTCTCGGCATCCGACAACGACGCCTACAACACGCTGGTCGCCACCGATCTCGCACCGGAATTCGGTCGCGAGGCGATCTGGCAGCTTGCCCGCCACAAGGAAGATCGCGCCCGGCATGCGCTGCCCTCGCAACTGGGCGGGCAGACCATCGACGGCAACCGCACGCTGGCCGAGTATCTGGAACTTCTGGCCGAGGGCTGGATTTTCCGCACCACGCGCCTGACCGAGGAATACCGGCTGGACGACTGGCGTGCGGTGCGCGAGGGCGCGATCCCGCTGGCGGTCGTGCAGGACGGCAAGCTGTGGTTCGTCACCGATCCCGACAGCGATGTCGTGGACAAGGCGGGGGTGCGGATCGTGTCGCTTCTGCCGCCCGACATCGCCGACCAGATCGCGCGCGAGAACGAGGCGCAGGCCAAACCGCAGGAAAAGGCCCGCCGGATCGCCCGCGACGAGGCCGAGGCCGTCAAGCGCGGTCAGGGCAATGGCAGCGTCAAGGGCGGCGAATCGGGGCAGGAGGCCGAAGAGCTGCGCGAGGATATGCAAGATGATTCCGAACTGATCGAGACCCAGGGCAAGGTCGCCGATCCGGACAGCGATGAGGATCACAGCAGCCAGCCCGATCCGGATGCGGCGCTGGAGGACGAGGAACGGCCGAAAGACCGAAAGGATCGGGATTCGCAGGACTGACGATCCGACCGGGCGGGCATTCCCGTCCCGGTCGCGGATCCCCCGACCGCAATCCCGGCGCGGCGGGTGTCGTCCGGCCGCGCATCGCCCCCTGACCGGGACCGGTGGGCGCGTTTCCGATGCCGGGATCGCCGACAGATGCCCCTGCTTCCTGGCGCGCTTCGGCCACCGCTGTTGACCTTCCATATCCGCAGGCGATAACCGGCAGGCTGAATGTCAGGAAGCCGATCATGAACCTTTTCACCGATCTTCGCGGTATCGTCATCGAGGCGCTGGACCAGATGGCCGGGGCGGGCGAAGTGCCTGCCGGTCTCGACACCGCCAATGTCACGGTCGAGCCGCCGCGCGATCCGGCCCATGGCGACATGGCGACCAATGCCGCGATGGTGCTGGCCAAGCCCGCCGGCATGAAGCCGCGCGAGATCGCCGAAAAACTGGCCGCCCGGCTGACCGATCCCCGCATCGCAGGCGCCGAGGTGGCGGGACCGGGCTTTCTGAACCTGCGCCTCGCGCCCTCGGTCTGGCAGGGTGTGGTCAGGACGGCAATCCGCGCGGGCCGCGATTTCGGCCGTTCCGGCATCGGCGCGGGCCACAAGGTCAATGTCGAATTCGTCAGCGCCAACCCGACCGGCCCGATGCATGTGGGCCATGTCCGCGGCGCGGTCTTTGGCGACGCGCTGGCCAATCTGCTGGCCTTTTCCGGCCACGAGGTGACACGCGAATATTACATCAACGACGGCGGCGCGCAGGTCGATGTGCTGGCCCGCTCGGCCTATGAGCGTTACCGCGAGGCCAATGGGCTGGAACCGGAAATCCGCGAAGGGTTGTATCCCGGCGATTACCTGATTGCGGTTGGCGAGGCGCTGAAGGACAGATACGGCGACAGCCTGCTGGAGCGCCCCGAGGAGGAATGGCTGGCCGAGGTGCGCGATTTCGCGACCGAGGCGATGATGGGGATGATCCGCCAGGATCTGGCCCTGCTGGGCGTCCGGATGGACATCTATTCCAGCGAAAAGGCGCTTTACGGCAGCGGCAGGATCGAGGCGGCGATCAAGCGCCTGGACAGCTTGGGCCTGATCTATCGCGGCGTGCTGGAGCCGCCCAAGGGCCGACTGCCCGAGGATTGGGAGGCGCGCGAACAACTGCTTTTCAGATCGACCGCCCATGGCGACGACGTGGATCGGCCGATCCAGAAATCGGATGGCGCCTGGACCTATTTCGCCCCCGACATCGCCTATCACTGGGACAAGATCGACCGGGGCTTCGATCAGTTGATCGACGTGTTCGGCGCCGATCACGGCGGCTATGTCAAGCGGATGAACGCCGCGGTGAAGGCATTGTCGAACGGCCGCGTGCCGCTGGACATCAAGCTGATCCAGCTGGTCAAGCTGTTCCGGAACGGCGAGCCCTTCAAGATGTCCAAGCGGGCGGGCACCTTCGTCACCCTGCGCGATGTCGTCGAAGAGGCAGGTTCGGATGTGACCCGTTTCATCATGCTGACGCGCAAGAACGACGCGGCGCTGGATTTCGACTTTGCCAGGGTGCTGGAACAATCCCGGGACAACCCGGTCTGGTATGTCCAGTATGCCAGCGCGCGGGTCAGTTCGGTCCTGCGCCGCGCGACAGAGGTTGGCATCGACGTCTCGGATTCGGCCCTTGCGGACGCCGATCTGTCGAAACTGGCCCATCAATCAGAACTTGACCTGGCCCGGAAAGTTGCCGAATGGCCACGCCTTGTCGAACATGCCGCCCGCGCGCACGAGCCGCATCGGATCGCGTTTTTCCTCTACGAGATCGCGTCCGACCTGCATTCGCTGTGGAACCGGGGCAATGACGATCAGTCGCTGCGCTTTGTCCAGGATGGCGATTCGGCCACGAGCCAGGCAAAAATCGCGCTGGTCCGGGCGGTTGGCGTTGTCATTTCCGCCGGTCTGGGTATCCTTGGCGTCACTCCGGTCGAGGAAATGCGCTGACCAAAGGCGCCCCGGCCGAAGTGGACGAGCAGTCGAGGCAAGTCGGATCAACCGGCAGACAGGCAGGCTATGGCAGTAATGGATTTCCGCGAAGGCGGTTACGTGTTCTCGCGGCACAAGGTGCGGCGCGAATTCTCTTACGATCAGGACAACTGGGACGGCGCCGGCGATGCCGTATCCGGCGACAGCCGATTCGCGGCCGATCCCGACGGGTCGGAAGGCATTTCGGTTCGGTTGACCCGGCTGACCCATTATCTGGGCGCCGTGGCCTCGGTCGGGCTGATGGTCGGTCTGATGGTCTGGGGCTGGCAACTGGTGTCGCGCGATGTGTCGGGCGTGCCGGTCATCAAGGCCATCGCGGGCGATGCCCGCACCACGCCCGAGGATCCGGGCGGCAAGCTGACCTCTTACACCGGCTATTCGGTCAACGGCGTGACCGAGGGGGCCGAACCCGCGCGAACCGATACGGTCGCGATCGCGCCCGCCGCGGTGGGCCTGACCGACGAGGATGTCGCGATGGGCACGCTTGGCGCCGAGGCGCGCGATCCCGCCAATACGCCCGACGCGCCGCTCAGCTTCGATGGCGAGGAAATCACGCCGATGTCTGACAGCGAGGCCCGCGCCCTGGCCGAGGAACAGGCGGCGGCCGAAGCGAACCGCCTTGCCGTGGCCAGCGATTCGGTCGAGGATTCCTCGGTCATCGACGCGCCCGTGATCGAGGGATCGGTCAACGAGGCGCTGACCGACGAGAACGGCGTCCCCGCGCAGACCGATGCGATCAACGCGGCTCTGGCGCAGGCGCAGGCCGCGGCCAATCTTGGCGCCATTGTGGCCTCGCCCCGTCCGGCTCCGCGCCCGCGCATCACCCGTCTGGCCTCGGCCGGCACGATGGCAACCGACGCGGCGCCGGCGGCCCCGGCCCGCCGCCCGGCCGAGCCGACCGCGAAGCCGGCCGTCGATACCGGCAGCGGCCCGCTGGTCCAGCTTGGCGCCTTTGACAGCAATGCCATCGCCAACGGCGAATGGAACCGCCTTTCGGGCAAGTTCGGCTCGCTGTTCTCGGACAAGGGGCAGGTGATCCAGAAATACGATTCGAACGGCCGCACCTTCTGGCGGTTGCGCGTGGCAGGCTTTTCCTCGATCAGCGATGCGCGCCAATTCTGTTCGGCGGTCAAATCGGGCGGCACGGACTGCATCGCGCTGTCGCGCTGATGGCGCCGAACGCGACGATCCTCGGCGGCATCGCCGGGACCAGCCTCACGACGGGCGAGCGGTCCTTTTTCCGCCAAGCCGATCCGTGGGGCTTCATCCTGTTCGGCCGCAACGTGGACGACCCTGACCAGCTGCGCCGCCTGACCGGTGATCTGCGCGAGGCCGTGGGCCGCGACGCGGTGATCACCGTCGATCAGGAAGGCGGCCGCGTCCAGCGCCTGCGGGCGCCGCATTGGATGGAATGGCCCGCACCGCTGGATCAGGCCCCGGCCGGGCCGCGCGCCATGTGGCTGCGACACTACCTGATCGGGCGCGAATTGCGCGATTGCGGCATCGATTCGGATTGCGCGCCGACGCTGGATGTGGCGCAGCCCGACACTCATCCCTTCCTGCGCAACCGCTGTCTCGGAACCGATCCGCAAACCGTCGCCGAACTGGGCCGCGCTGCCGCCGATGGCCTGCTGGCTGCCGGAGTGCTGCCGGTTGTGAAACACATGCCCGGACATGGCAGGGCTGCCGCCGACAGCCACAGCGACCTGCCCGTGGTCACCGCGCCACTGGCCGAACTCGACGCAACGGATTTCGCGCCGTTCAGGGCGCTCAACGATCTGCCGATGGGCATGACCGCCCATATCCGCTTTGCCGACCTGGACGACGCCCCCGCCACCGCCTCGGCCCGGATCATCGCGCTGATCCGCGACCGGATCGGCTTCGACGGCCTGCTGATGAGCGACGATATCACCATGAACGCCCTCGCCGGGTCCGAATCCGACCGTGCCGCGGCCTCGATCGCCGCCGGATGCGATCTGGTTCTGCATTGCAACCGCGATGTGGCCCAGATGGAACCGGTGGTCGCCGCCGCGGGGCCGATGACGCCCCTCGCCCGCCGCCGTGCCGATGCAGCACTTGCCCGGCGCCGTGCGCCCCGGAATCTGGACCGTGCCGCGCTGCTCGCCGAATGGCGCGCGCTGACCGCCTGATTTCTTCGTTGCACAAATACCCCTTGCGCGCCCGCCGCGCTTGACTCGCGCAGGGCTTGGGCCGAGTCTGCCCGTCGCAGCAAACGGGAATTCCCTTGGCCAGATCCTCGACAGACGTTCCCTATCTGAAGCCGGTGCCCGACAGCCCGCCGGAGGATGATTTCGACAGCGTGGCGCAGCGCCGGGCGGACGAGGCGCTGATCATCGACGTGGACGGCTATGAAGGCCCTCTGGACCTGCTGCTGACCCTGGCGCGGACCCAGAAGGTCGATCTGATGAAGATCTCGGTCCTGCACCTGGCCGAACAATACCTGGCCTTCGTGGAAAAGGCCCGCGCCCTGCGAATCGAGCTGGCCGCCGATTATCTGGTCATGGCAGCCTGGCTGGCCTTCCTGAAATCGCGCCTGCTGTTGCCGCCCGACCCCGAGGCCGAGGGCCCCTCGGCCGAGGACATGGCCGCCCATCTGGCCTTCCAGCTGGAACGGCTGCAAGCCATGCGCGAGGCGGCAGCCCGCCTGATGGGCCGCGATCGGCTGGGCATCAGCCGCTTTGCGCGCGGCGCGCCCGAAACCATTGCCCGCAAGCGGCGCACCGAATGGCAGGCCGGGCTGATCGACCTGATGCGCGCCTATGCCCGCCTGAAGACGAAAGAGGAATTCCGCCCCTATGCCTTCGAGCGCCACGACACATTCACCATGGAACAGGCGCTGGACCGGATGCGCGGGCTGATCGGCTTTGCCGGCGACTGGACCGACCTGTCGGATTTCCTGCCCGATGGCTGGGACGGTGACGGCAGGCGCCGCCGCTCGGCCACCGCCGCCACCTTTGCCGCCTCGCTGGAACTGGCCCGGCAGGGCAAGCTGGAGATCCGCCAGGCCGGGACCTTCGCGCCCATCAGCTTCCGCCGCAACCCTTCAGCCGACCGCTCCTGACGTGACCGATCCGACCCCGCAAGACGACGCCGAGGCCGAAGCCCGGCCCGAGTTTCCGCCGCCGCCGCCGGACCAGCAGGAACGAATGGTCGAAGCCATCCTTTTCGCCGCCGCCGGTCCCATCACCGTTCGCGACCTGGCCGCCCGCCTGCCGCGCGGCTGCGATCCGGCCGAGGCCGTGTCGGCCCTGCGCCGCCGCTATCAGGGCCGCGGCGTGGCGCTGGAACGAATCGGCGACGGCTATGCCTTCCGCACCGCCCCCGATCTGTCCTTCCTGATGCAGACCGAAACGGTCGAGCAGCGCCGATTGTCCCGCGCTGCCGTCGAGACATTGGCGATCATCGCCTATCACCAGCCGGTCACCCGCGCCGAGATCGAGGAAATTCGCGGCGTCGCGGTCAGCCGCGGCACGCTGGACCAGCTGATCGAGATGGAATGGGTCCGTGTCGGCCGCCGCCGCATGACACCGGGCAGGCCGGCGACCTTTGTCGTGACCGAGACATTTCTGGACCATTTCGGCCTGGAATCGGCCCGCGATCTTCCCGGATTGTCCGAGTTGCGCGCGGCAGGGCTGCTGGATTCGCGGCCGCCGCGCGAGGGGATCGCCACCCCTCTTGCGCCGGCCACCGAGGATGACAATATCGACCGCGGCATTCCCGCCGACGATCTGTTCGAAGATGAGTGAGGTCACAGGATGAACGGCTTCATCAACATGTTCACCCGTCTGTTCATGCGCCGCATGATGAACTGGGGCATCAACAAGGGCATCAACCGCATGTCGCGGCGCAAGCCGGGGGCCACGCCGAAGCCACAGCAGGCCAGAACCAACCGTCAGGCCGCCAAGCGTGCCCGGCAGGCGGCGAAATTGGCGCGGCGGATCGGCCGCTGAGCCTCGCCTTTTCCGTCGCCAGCCGCTAGGGTTCGGCGCATGCGCGACGATCCTTTCGACATTTTCCTGGTGGCGACGCCGGGGCTGGAACAGCCCTTGGCCGCCGAGGCGCGCGCGCTTGGCTGGGTGCCAGAGATCCAGCCCGGCGGCGTGACGATTCGCGGCGGCTGGGCGGATGTCTGGCGGGCCAATCTTTGGCTGCGCGGGGCGACGCGGGTTCTGGCGCGGATCGGCAGCTTTCGGGCGCTGCATCTGGCGCAGCTGGACAAGCGGGCGCGGAAATTTCCCTGGGCTTCGGTGCTGCGCCGCGATCTGTCCGTCAGGGTCGATGCCGTCTGCCGCGCCAGCCGCATCTATCACGCGGGCGCGGCGGCACAGCGGGTCGAACGCGCCATCGCCGAGGAACTGGGCGCCCCGATCGCGGCCGATGCCGGAATCGTCGTGAAGGTCCGGATCGACGACGATCTGGTCACGATCAGCCTCGATACGACCGGCGAATCGCTGCACAAGCGCGGCCACAAGCAAGCTGTCGCCAAGGCCCCCATGCGCGAGACGATGGCGGCGATGTTCCTGCGCGAGATGGGGTTCGATGGCAGCCAGACCGTGGTCGACCCGATGTGCGGGTCGGGCACCTTCGTCATCGAGGCGGCCGAGATGGCGGCCGGTCTCGCCGCCGGTCGCAGTCGCGGCTTTGCCTTTGAAAACCTTTCCAGTTTTGATCCCGCAGCCTGGCGGGCAATGCGCGCATCCCCGGCGCCGACAACCCCCGAAAACCGCTTTCACGGAAGCGATCGCGACGCCGGTGCCATTCGGATGAGCGTTCAGAACGCCGCCCGGGCTGGCGTGTCGGAATGGACCGACTTTGCCTGCCTGCCGGTTGGCGACCTGACGCCGCCCAAGGGACCGCCCGGCATCGTCATCGTCAATCCGCCCTATGGCGCCCGGGTCGGAAACAAGGGGCCGCTATACGGGTTGCACGCCGCCATGGGCGAGGTGTTTCGCGACCGGCTTGCGGGCTGGCGGGTCGGGATCGTGACCAGCGAGGCCGGGCTGGCACGGGCGACCGGGCTGCCGCTGGAGGCCGGTCCCATCATCGCGCATGGCGGGCTGAAGGTCCGGCTGTGGCAGACACCGCGAGGGTGACCGGACGGCATTCGCGGTCAGCGGAACTGCTTGGCAAGTTTCAGGCCCTGACCCTGATAATTCGACCGGATGCCCGCGCCGTAGAGGCGGTCGGGGCGGGCGGCCATGCGTTCATAGACCAGGCGCCCGACGACCTGACCATGTTCCAGCGCAAAGGGTGCCTCGTGACAGCGCACCTCCAGCACGCCGCGCGCGCCGGCGCCGGCCGCCCCGATGCCGAAGCCGGGATCGAAGAAGCCGGCGTAATGAACGCGGAATTCACCCGCCATGGCCAGATAGGGGGCCATCTCGGCGGCGCAATCGGCGGGGATCGCGACCGATTCGCGACTGACGAGGATATAGAACGCACCGGGGTCGAGGATCAGGCGGCCGTCGCCGGTCCGCAACTCATCCCAGAAATCGCGCGCGTCATAGGCCCCGATCCGGTCCAGGTCGATGACACCACTATGGGGTCGCGCGCGATAGCCGACCAGATCGCCGCCCGAGGGACGCAGGTCCACGGAAAAGCCAAGCCCCTGGTCGATCAGCGCCTTGCCGCCGACCAGCGGCTCGCGGGCGTCCAGATCGCGCAATTCGGCGTCCGTCAGCACCGCCTGACCGCGCCGCAGGCGAAGCTGGTTCAGGCGCATTCCGGGGCGCACCAGAACCGAAAAGCTGCGCGGGCAGATTTCGGCATAAAGGGGACCGTCATAGGCTTCGGGCAGGCGATCGAACTCGGTGCCGTCATCGGTCACAAGCCGGGTCAGCAGATCCAGCCGCCCGGTCGAGGATTTGGCATTGGCGACGGCGCTCAGCCCATCGGGCAGGGTCAGCCGTTCCATCAGCGGCACCAGATAGACGCATCCCCGTTCCAGAACGGCACCGCCGGACAGATCCATCCGGTGCATTCCGAAATCGGCCAGACGGTCGCTGATGCGATGGCCCTTTCCGGCCAGAAAGCTGGCGCGCAGTCGACAGGCCGTCGTGCCCAGCCGCAAGTCCAGGCTGGCGGGCTGGACCTGTTCGGGCAGGATCGCGGGATCGGCGGTGATGGCGCCCTTATCGATCAGGTGCCGGATCTCGCTGTCGGGCAGGACTCCGTTCATGCCATCCTTCCTTGCAGATCAGGCGGATACGAAAACGCCCACCCCGTGGAGGGATGGGCGTTTTCGAAATGGTCGGGCCGGCGAGATTCGAACTCGCGGCCTTCCGCCCCCCAGACGGACGCGCTAACCAGGCTGCGCCACGGCCCGACGCCGGCCATATAGAGCGAAGCGGCGGGCCTGCACAAGGGCCACGGGACGGGAATCTTCATCCTGCCGGTCAGGTGTTTTCGTAATGCGCGATGATGATGCCGCGCAGTGCGGCGGCGCGGGGCGCGGCCTGCTGCTGCCACCGCGCGTCGCGATGGCTGGCCGCGCGCAGGCGAACCGACAGTCGGGCAAGCTGCGCCAGCCAGCCGGTGGCCTGCGCGTCGGCGGACAGGTCGGGAAACAGAGGCAGCGCATCATGGCCCGACTGCCGGCGGCGGCGCTGCCGCGCGCGGGGCGGATGGTCGGGCATCGGATCGTCCTGCGGCGCGGGTTCGTCGGGCATCTCGATCAGATGCTTCGCGATGGCGGCTTCCTTGCGCGGCGTCGCCTCAGGGGCGCCGGGCGCGGCCACCTGCTCGCCCAGGCGCTCGGCGCCGCGACCGCGAATCGCCGCGCCACGATCCTTTGCGATCAGCTTCTTCGCGCCCCTGATGGTCATGCCGTCGTCGCGCAGAACCTCGCACAGCCCGGCTACCAGCCGGATATCGTCGGGGCGATAATAGCGCCGACCATCAGGCCGCTTCATCGGCTTCAACTGCGGGAACTGCGTTTCCCAATAGCGCAGGACATGCGGGGCGACGCCGATCAGCTTGGCGACCTCTCCGATCGAACGGAATGCCTCGGCGCTTTTCTGCATCAGCAATTATCGCTTGTTGCCGGCAGCGACCCGCTCCTTCATCAGGTGCGATGGTCGGAAGGACAGCACCCGGCGCGGCGTGATCGGCACCTCTTCGCCGGTTTTAGGGTTGCGGCCGATCCGTTCGTTCTTGTCGCGGACGCTGAATGTGCCAAAGGACGAGATCTTGACCTGCTCGCCACTGACCAGCGCGTCCGAAACGTGATCGAGAACGCTTTCGACAAGCTGGGCGGATTCGTGACGCGACAAGCCGACATCGCGGAACACCGCCTCGGCCAGATCCATCCGGGTCAGAGTCTTGTCGCCCATGACTTTTCCTCTTTTGTCACAACAGGATGAAGCGGAATGATCGCCGTGTCAACGAGGGCCGGCGCCAAATCGTTCCGCCATCCGCACCGGATCGGCGCGTTTGCGCGGACCGCCGCGCAGCACGCGGGCTTTGAAACCGGCCCGAACGACGCCTATCTTGAAGCGACGAAAAGGAGGATACCATGGCCGGAGGATGGGCCCGCGACGATGCGGTGAATGATCAGATCGAGGTCAGCACGGCCGAGGCCGTGGCCCGCGCCAGGGCGCGCGCGGCCCGCGCCGCCGAGGCGCCATCGGCCGAATTCTGCGCCGAATGCGACGACCCGATCCCCGAGGCCCGCCGCCGGGCGGTGCCGGGGGTGCAGCTTTGCGTCACATGCCAATCCGGACGCGACCGCCGAATTCGCCCGGAAGGCGGGATCAACCGGCGCGGCAGCAAGGATTCACAGATGAAATAGCCGCGCCCGGCGTTACCAGCGCAGCACGACGCTGCCCCAGCTCAGCCCGCCGCCGATGGCTTCGGTCACGATCACATCGCCGCGTTTCAGGCGTCCGTCCGCTGCGGCCACGGCCAGCGCCAGCGGGATCGAGGCCGCCGAGGTATTGCCGTGATCGGCCACCGTCAGCACGACCTTCTGCATCGGCAACTGCATCTTCTGTGCGGTGGCGGTGATGATGCGCATGTTGGCCTGATGCGGCACCAGCCAGGTCACGTCTGCGGCGGTCAGCCCGGCCTTGTCCAGGGCCGTGTGCGCGGTCCTGGCCAGTTTCTCGACCGCGTGGCGGAACACCAGATTGCCCTGCATCCGCAGATGCCCCGCCGTGCCGGTGGTCGAGACGCCGCCATCGACATAGAGCAGGTCGCGATACTGTCCGTCGCTGTTCAGATCGGCGGACAGCACGCCGCGATCGGCATTGCCGCCCGCGCCCTCCTGCGCCTCCAGCACCACGGCGCCGGCACCGTCGCCGAACAGCACGCAGGTCGAGCGGTCGGTCCAGTCCATGATGCGCGAAAAGGTCTCGGCCCCGATGACCAGGACCCGGTCGGCCATGCCGCCCCGGATCATCGCATCGGCATTGGCCAGCGCGAAGACGAAGCCCGCGCAGACGGCCTGCACGTCATAGGCGAAGCCGTGGGTCATGCCCAGACCGGACTGCACCATCGTCGCCACCGCCGGAAAGGTTAGATCGGGGGTCGACGTCGCCAGGATGATGCCGTCGATCTGGTCGGGTTCCAGCCCGGCTTTCGACAGCGCGTCGCGGGCAGCGTTCAGAGCCAGATCGCTGGTCGCCTGACCTTCGGCGGCGAAGTGGCGCCGCTCGATCCCGCTGCGCGAACGGATCCATTCGTCGCTGGTATCCAGCTTGTCCTCGAACCAGCTGTTCTCGATCACCGTTTCAGGCAGATAGAGGCCGGTTCCGCGAATGACGGATCTTCGGGTCACGTCGAGGTCTCCGATTCGCCGGCGGTCGTGGCCGAGGCAACCTGGGCCACGCGCGCGGCAAGCCGGTCCTGAAAGCCCGACTTCGCCAGGGTGAAGGCCAGCTTGATCGCCGCCGAAACGCCGGTCGCATCGGCCGAGCCGTGAGATTTGACCACGGTGCCATTCAAGCCCAGGAAGATGCCGCCATTCACCCGACGCGGGTCGATCCGCTTTTGCAGGCGCTTCAAAGAGGTCATGGCCAGCACGGCCGCGAATTTCGACATGATCGAATTGGCGAAGGCCGCGCGCAGGAACTCGCCCACCAGCTTGGCCGTGCCCTCGCCCGTCTTCAGGGCGATATTGCCGGTAAAGCCGTCGGTCACGATCACATCGACGCGCGACGACGGCAGATCGCCGCCCTCGACGAAACCGACATAGTCGAAACCGCCGGTTCCGGCGGCGTCAGCGATCAGGTCGTGGGCCTGTTTCAGTTCGGCGCGCCCCTTGTGTTCCTCGGTGCCGACATTCAGCAGGCCGACGCGCGGGCGTTCGACGTCCAGGCCGTTGCGGGCGTAGGAGGCGCCCATCATCGCATATTGCAACAGGTCAGGCGCGTCGGCGCGGATATCCGCGCCCACATCCAGCATGATGTTGAAGCCCTGAGGGTTCTTCGAGGGCCACAGACAGGCGATGGCGGGACGGTTCACGCCCGGCAGCTTGCGCAGGCGCAGCATCGACAGCGCCATCAGCGCGCCGGTATTGCCGCAACTGACGGCGGCCCCGGCCTCGCCCTTGCGAACCGATTCGATCGCCGACCACATCGAGGTGCCGTCGCCCTTGCGCAGGATCTGGCTGGGCTTGTCTTCCATCGTCACGACACCCGCGGCATGGCGGATGTCGCAGCGGTCGGACAATTGCTTGCGGCGGTTGATCAGACGGCGAAGCTGATCCTGGTCGCCATGCACGATAAAGCGGATCTCGGGGTTCTTTCCGGCGCTTTCGGCCATGCCGGCCACCACGGCGAGGGGGCCGCGATCGCCACCCATCGCGTCAACCGAAATCACCACGCTGCCCCGGTTCTCGGGGGCGCGCTGTTCCTGAATGGTCGCTGGATCGTCGGTCATATGGCGGGAGGGCCCGACCCGATCAGGCCGCGTCGTCGTCCAGGTCGATCTCGTTCGCCTGGGCGATCACCTCGCGATCGGCGTAATGGCCGCAGGACGGGCAGACGTGATGCGGACGCTTCAATTCGCCGCAATTCGAACATTCGTTGGGGTTGCCGGCGACCAGCGCGTCATGGGCACGACGCATGTTGCGCTTGGAGCGGGTGACGCGATTCTGAGGGACAGCCATGTCTCGACCTCGGTTGTCTGGGTGCGGGCCGAAAGCCGTGGCACCATGAGTTTTGTATTCGTAAATGAACCGCGCAGATACGCGATAGAACCCGCGCCTGCAAGCCCTCGCTTGGGTCGGCTTGCCCATAAATGCGCCGCGGCGGTGGCGCCGCGCCAGCCCATTCTGGTCCGGCAGGACGAATCCGCATGATCGGCCGCGATTCTGTGGCTGCATTGCAACGGCGCGGCGGCGCAGGTTCCGGGCCCCTATCCCTGGACGTCGCCGTCCCCCCGCATCAGCCGGTCCAGCCCCTCGAAGGGCCGTCGCGTCTCGGGCCGGCCGTCATCATCGCGGGCATCCGGCGTCAGTTCGGCGCCTTGCGCGCGGGGATAATCCGGCAAGGACAGCGCCAGTTCCTCGATCATCACGGCCGAAAGGTCGATGAACTGGCCCAGCGGTTCCAGCGTTTCGTCCGGCATCTCGACCTCGTCGCCCTCGGGGTCGCGCAGATGCGGGGAATAGAGGCGGCGCACATCTTCCTCGATCCGGGTCTTCACCGGCTTCAGCGTCACCACGCAGGACTGCACGACCTGTGCCGTCAGCCGGCCCGACAACGCCCAGGCTTGGCCGCCCTCGGCCCTGATCCGGCCCTCGAAAGCCAGGCGGGGCAGGGCGAGGATGTTCAGTTCGGCCGCGATGGCCGCGCGCGCCTCGGCCGCGGGACGCAGCGCGAAATCGGTCGGGCCGCGCGGATCCAGATGGGCGACGCGCAGGCGTTGCGGCTGCGACGCGGAGGGCTGTGCTGGGGCTGTCATGATCGTGCCTCGGGCAGTTGGCTTGCGACATGCGGCGGTGACCTGCGGCACAAGCCCTCGTCGCGGATGGACTTCTTGAGCGCCGCGCCGGAGTTTGCTAAGCCGGGCGGGCCGCGTCAACCGCCCGCACAAAGGAAACCCGCATGGCTGCCTTCAGGAACCTTCTGATCCTGGCTTTCGTGGCCGTGCTGGCCGCCTGTGCGCCCGTCTATCGCAATCACGGCTATGTGCCGCCCGATTCCGATCTGGCGAAGGTGGTCGTCGGCCAGACCAGCATGGATCAACTGGAGGGGCTGATCGGCCGGCCCTCGGCGCAGGGTCTGCTGACCGGTGCGGGGTGGTATTATGTCGGCTCGCGCTGGCGCAATTTTGGCGCGCTGCCCCCGCAAGAGGTAGATCGAGAAGTCGTGGCGATTTCCTTCGCGCCCAGCGGGGTCGTGTCCAATATCGAACGTTTCGGGCAGGAACGTGGCCGCGTCGTGGTGCTGTCGCGCCGCGTGACGGAGGGCAGCGTTACCGAGGTTTCGTTCATCCGCCAGCTTCTCGGCAACCTGGGCAATTTCCAGGCCGGCGACTTCATCGAGTGACGCGGCGGGCGGGCCGGGCCGTTCAGGTGGTCTCGATCAGGCGGGCCGCCAGCCGATGCAGTTGGTCACGATATCCTGTCCGCGCCGAGGGAAGGTCGGGGTCGGACGTCATCGCGATGGCGCTGGCCGGGCGGTCGCGCGTGGCGGGAAAGACATAGATCATCTGCCCGCCATAGCCCCAGCCATAGCGCAGGTCGCGACCGGCCATGCGGTCGATGAACCAGCCATAGCCGTATCCCTGGCCGCCGAAGATCGAGGCTGTGCGGACCTGCCAGCTTTGCGCGATCCAGTCCCGCGACAGGATCCTCTGCCCGCCGGCGCGTCCGCCCGTGGCATAAAGCGCGCCGAAGGCCAGCAGCGACCGGGTGCTCATCGCCATCTGGTTGCCGCCCAGATAGATGCCCTGCGGGTCGCGCTGCCAGCCGGCGATGCGAAAGCCCGGAACATCGCCCAGCCAGTCCCGCGCCAGCGCCATCGTGGATCGCTGTGACACCCGCGTCAGGATGGCCGAGACGAGATGGCTGGATGCGGTGGAATACTGCATCGGCCCGCCCGGATCCTGGGTGAAAGGCGCGGCCAATGCGGCGCGGACCCAGTTCGCAGTGTTGACCCAGCGGCCGTAATTCGGTCCCGATTGCCGTTCCAGTCCCGCCTGCATCGACAGCAGATCACCCAATGTCACCTGCGCCAGGCGCGGATCGGGGTCGCGCGGCAGATCGGCCTTCAGGATCGGGGCGATCGGCTGGTCGGGACCGTCCAGCAGCCCCTTGTCGATGGCGATGCCCGCCAGGGCCGAAATCACGGATTTCGAGGCGGACTTGATGTTGGTCGGCCGGTCCGGGGTAAAGCCGCCATAGCCGCGGGCCGCGATCTCGGCGCCGTCGCGCCAGATCGCGACGGCGCGCAGAGGCTCCAGCCGCGACGCCTCGGAGAGGATCGGCGACAGCGAGGCCCGCGCAAGGTTCGGCGCGGCAAGGACGGCGGCGGCGGCAGCCAGCAGGATGCGTCTGTGCATGGCCCCATTATGCGGGCGCGGCGGCGGCAGGCGAAGTCACGCTTGCGTCAGGCGGGGTCGCGCCTGTAGGGCGGAACGCGATGAAAGGGGGGGGCCATGTCCGCGCTTGACGATCTTGCCACCAGTCCGTTCCACGATGCCGAGGCACCGCTTCGGGCGCGGATGCTGTCGCGGCTGGCCGATACCGAACTGGCCGTCGCGCTGGTCTCCGAACCCAGGGGCGAGACGCTGGAATTCCGGATCTTCGCGCTGGAAGACGGCCCCGTCGCCCTGGCCTGCGACGGCGAGGACCGGCTGGCGGGGTTCCTGGGCGGCCCGGTCGCCTATGCCGCGTTGCCCGGGCGGGTGCTGGCGGCGATCCTGCGCACCGAGGGCACGGGCCTGCTGGTCAATCCCGGCGCACCCTCCGAGATGCTTCTGGACGCCGCGACGCTGGATTGGCTGGCGGGCGCGCTGACCTCTGCGCCCGAAACCGCCGAGGCGCGGCTGCGGCCTGTCGCGCCCGACCCGGCCGCCGTCGCGGCGCTGGCCGAACCCCTGGCGGCGCGGCTGTCCGATCTGCGCGGCCTGGTATCCGGCGCAGCCCTTGCGGGTATCGCGGGCCGGGCCGGACATCTGCTGCTGATTTCGGGGGCGTCGCCGGACCACCAGCCCGCCATCGCCAAGGCCCTGGCCGAAACGCTGGCCTTCCTGCCGCCGCAGCCCGGCGGTGTCGATATCAGCTTTTCCGAGACCGTTCCTCCGACCGGCGCGCTGCGATTCGACCTGCCGCCGGACGTCCTCCCCGACCTGCCGAAAGGCCCGAAAGGGCCGCCGATCCTGCGCTGATCGTCGCGTCGGTTTCGCCCCGCGCCGTGACGCAGGATTGTTGCACCGTCGTCGCCAAACTGACAGAAGGGATGGATGCAGCCGCGATACAAGGCCCTTCTTGTCCATCTTCTGACCGCGACAGGCGCGGTGCTGTCGATGCTGGCGATGCTGGCGGCGGTCAACGCGGAATGGTCGATGATGTTTCTGTGGCTGGTCGCCGCCTTCGCCGTCGATGGCGTCGATGGCCCGCTGGCGCGCAGATACGATGTCAGGGTCAACTGGCCGACCTATGACGGCGTGCTGATGGATCTGATCATCGATTATCTGACCTATGTCTTCATTCCGGCCTTCGCGTTGTTCAAATCCGGGCTTCTCAGCGGCTGGACCGGCTGGTTCGCGATCATCGTCATCACCTATGGCAGCGTGATCTATTTCGCGGATACGCGGATGAAGACCAGGGATTATTCCTTCGCGGGCTTTCCGGGATGCTGGAACATGGTTGTTCTGGTCCTGTTCGCGGTCAAGCCGCACTGGACGGTGATCCTGGCCATCATCGTGGCGCTGACCGTCGCGATGTTCAGCAACATCAAGTTCATCCACCCGGTGCGCACCGAACGCTGGCGCGCGATCTCGCTGCCCGTGGCCATCGCCTGGGTGATCTTTGCCGTCCGCGCGGCATGGGTCGATTTCCACCCCTCGAGCTGGGCGATCTGGGGATTGGTGGTGACGACGCTGTGGCTGATCCTGGCGGGCGCGGCCCAGCAGCTTCTGGATCGCCGCATCCGGCCCTGAACGCAGGGGGCGGACAAGTCGTCCGCCCCCCTCGCACTCTTTCCCAATACCTCGGGGGGTGCGGGGGGCTGGCCCCCCGCCGGTCCCGTCTCAGGCGAACTTCCTGATCTCGCCCGACCGGAGCCGCGAGAGATAGCTGTTCATCTCGGTCTTCACGACCGGCATCAGCACATAGAGCGCGATGATGTTGACGACCGCCATCGAGAAGATCATCGCATCCGAGAAGTCGATGACCGGCCCCAGGCTCGCCGCCGCGCCGATCCAGGTGAAGATGCAGAAGATCACCTTGAAGACCAGTTCCTTGGTCCGGCCCTCGCCGAACAGGAAGGTCCAGGCCTTCAGGCCGTAATAGCTCCACGAGATCATTGTCGAAAAGGCGAACAGCACCACCGCCAGCGCAAGGATATAGCGGAACCAGCCGAAGCTTTCGCTGAAGGCCGCCGAGGTCAGTGCCACGCCGCTATTGCCGCTGAGCGTCTGGATCGCGTCGCCCGACTCGTTCAGCACGAACATGCCGGTCTGGGGATCGGTGACCAGCTGGCCGGTGATGATGATGACCAGCGCCGTCATGGTGCAGATCACGACGGTGTCGATGAAGGGCTCCAGCAGCGACACGAAGCCTTCGGTGATCGGCTCGTTGGTGCGCACGGCCGAATGGGCGATCGCGGCCGAGCCGACGCCGGCCTCGTTGGAAAAGGCGGCGCGGCGGAAACCCTGGATCAGCGCCCCGGTGGCCCCGCCGACGGCGCCGTCCCAGGTAAAGGCCCCGCGGAAGATCTGGCCGAAGGCGTTTCCGATCTGGTCGTAGTTCAGCAAGATGATGATCAGCGCCGTGCCGACATAGAGGATGCCCATGAAGGGAACGACACGTTCGGTCACCTGCGCGATCGCCTTGATGCCGCCGACGATGACCATGAACACGATCAGCGCGAAGACCAGTCCGGTGATCCAGCCCGGATAGTCGCCGAAGACATTGGCAAGCTGGGCATGGGCCTGGTTGGACTGGAACATGTTGCCGCCGCCGAAGGCGCCGAGGATGCAGAAGATCGAGAACAGGACCGCCAGCACCTTGCCGCCGCCGACGCCGCGTTCGGAAAAGCCCTTGGTCATGTAATACATCGGCCCGCCCGAAACGTGGCCGTCTTCGTATTCGTTGCGGTATTTCACGCCCAGCGTGCATTCGGTGAATTTCGATGCCATGCCCAGAAGACCCGCCAGAATCATCCAGAAGGTCGCGCCCGGACCGCCGATGCCGATGGCGACCGCGACGCCGGCGATATTGCCCAGCCCGACCGTGCCCGACAGCGCCGTGGCCAGCGCCTGGAAGTGGCTGACCTCGCCCGCGTCGTTGGGGTCGGAATAATCGCCCCGGACCAGCGCGATGGAATGGCCGAAGGCGCGGAACTGGATGAAGCCGAAATAGATGGTGAAGATCGTCGCCGCGACCACCAGCCAGCCGACGATCCAGGGGAAGGAGGTGCCCGGAAAGCTGGAAAAGATGAAGCTGACGAACCAGCCGGTCGAACTGGCGAAGACGCTGTTGACGGCCTCGTCCAGCCCCTGGGCCGCCGCGGGTCCTGTCGCGGCCAGGGTTGCAAGCGCCGCCGGGACGCCCAGTCGTTTTGCGAAATGGGTCATGTCAAATCTCCTTGTCCCGTGGCTCATGGCACGATCGTCACCGGCACCGGCGATGCCTGCGCCAGCGTGCCCGCAACGGATCCGAAGATGCGCGAGGTGAAGCCCGAATGGCCCATGCGTCCGATGAAGATCAGCGCCGCGTTTTCGTCCTGCGCGATCTTGCACAATGTCTCGGCGATGTGGCCATAGCGCATCGCGGTCGAGACCGGAATCCCTTCGGCCTCGACCAGCCTGACCATCGGCTGGATCAGCATCTCTTCGGCGCGCTGCAATTCTTCCTTGCGCCGCTGGTGACGTTCTTCGATCTCGTTGGGCGTGAGGAAACTGTAGGGCGACCATTCCAGGACATGCGCGATGATGATGCTGTCCCCCTGCGCGCCGGCCCGACTTATCGCAAAGTCCAGCGCGCGGCGTGACGCCTCGCTGCCGTCATAACCGACGACGATCTTGCGTGACATGAATCCCCCTTTCCGTTGCTTCGTGGTTTTTCGGTGCTCGCTTCTGCGTCGATCATCAAATGATAGGCAAATGACCGGGGCAGCGGCCAGCAAAAAGATGACGAAACCGTGAATGTCCTTTCACGCCGGCGGATTGGCGCTATCGGCCGCGCCGTGCTGCACGGCCCTGGGCGGCGATTTTTCGCTTTTCAAGCCGGCCCGCGGGCGGCATAGTCGCGGCCATGACCCGGATGCTGCATATCCCGACCGCCGCGACCGCGCCCTTTGGCGCGCGTCTGGCCGTCAATCTCCGCGGTCTGCTGCTTCTTACGCTGCGCTGAGCGGGTCTTCCGGGCCGCCGCTCAGTCAGGTCGGCGCCCGGATATTCCCGATACCGGACAGCGCAAGAAAGACAGACCCATGAGCGACGAGAACCGCGTCTTCATCTTCGACACCACCCTGCGCGACGGCGAACAATCGCCCGGCGCGACCATGTCCCACGCCGAAAAGCTGGAAATCGCCCAGATGCTGGACGAGATGGGCGTGGACATCATCGAGGCCGGCTTTCCGATCGCCAGCGAAGGCGATTTCGCCGCCGTCAGCGAGATTGCGCGACAGGCGCAGACCAGCGTGATCTGCGGTCTGGCCCGCGCCCAGATCCCCGATATCGACCGCTGCTGGGAGGCGGTGAAACATGCCCGCCGCCCGCGCATCCACACCTTCATCGGCACCTCGCCGCTGCACCGCGCGATTCCCAACCTGGACATGGACCAGATGGCCGAGCGGATCGAACAGACCGTCACCCATGCCCGCAACCTGTGCGACAACGTGCAATGGTCGCCGATGGACGCCACGCGGACCGAACATGATTACCTGTGCCGCGTGGTCGAGATCGCGATCCGGTGCGGCGCCACGACCATCAATATCCCCGATACGGTGGGCTATACCGCACCGCGCGAATCCGCCGATCTGATCCGGATGCTGATCGAACGGGTGCCCGGCGCGGATGACATCATCTTCGCCACCCATTGCCACAACGACCTGGGCATGGCGACGGCCAACAGCCTTGCAGCGGTCGAGGCCGGCGCCCGCCAGATCGAATGCACCATCAACGGGCTGGGCGAACGCGCCGGCAACACCGCGCTGGAAGAGGTGGTGATGGCGCTGCGCGTGCGTCACGACATCATGCCTTTCGACACCGGAATCGACACCACCAAGATCATCGGCCTGTCGCGTCGGGTGGCGCAGGTTTCCGGCTTTCCGGTCCAGTTCAACAAGGCCATCGTCGGCAAGAACGCCTTCCTGCATGAAAGCGGCATCCATCAGGACGGCGTGCTGAAGAATGTCGAGACCTTCGAAATCATGCGCCCGGCCGATATCGGCCTGAACGAAACCAACATCGCGATGGGCAAGCATTCGGGCCGCGCGGCGCTGCGGGCCAAGCTGAAGGATCTGGGCTACGAGGTCGGCGACAACCAGTTGAAGGACATCTTCGTGCGGTTCAAGGCGCTCGCCGATCGCAAGAAAGAGGTCTATGACGAGGATATCGTCGCGCTTGTCCAGGACGCCGCCGCAAATACCGAGGACGATCATCTGCAGGTCAAGCATCTGCGCGTCGTCTGCGGAAGCGACGGACAGAGCGCCGATCTGACCATGATCGTGGATGGCGAGGAACGGACCGTCCATGCGGTGGGCGACGGCCCGGTCGATGCCTGTTTCAACGCGGTCAAGCAGATCTTCCCGCATGACGCGCGGCTGCAATTGTATCAGGTCCATGCCGTCACCGAAGGCACCGATGCGCAGGCCACGGTCAGCGTCCGGATGGAGGAAGACGGCCGCATCGTGAACGGGCAGGCGGCCGATACCGACACGATCCTGGCCTCGGTCAAGGCCTATGTCGGCGCGCTGAACCACCTGATCGTGCGCCGCGCCCGCACGGGCCGGGACGACAAGCAGATCAGCATGTATTCGCATTGATCCCCTGGCGCGGATGGAAGCCCGCCCGCAAGCCTGCGGGGCATTCCCCGCGCGGATGCGATTGGCCCGATGATGCGAAAGCGGGGACGCCCTGTCACGTCCCGGAAACCGCCTGCCATCGGCGCCACGGATGATGCAAGGATCCGAAGGGGCGGTCCGCCGCCGCGCGTTGTGGCACGGTCGCCGCACCCCGCCGCCCGGCACAGCGCGGTTGTGCCGGGCGGCGCTAGACAGGGCTTTCGCTTGGGCCTGAGGGCTTCTATACCGGGCGAGGCCCGCACCGGGGGCGATTCCCGCCGGTTGTGCGGGGCGTGAAATTCGGGCAGGCCGGGATCAACCCGGTGCGAACAGGGGACTACGGGCATGGCATTCGGCGGTTTGTTTTCGACCGATATCGCAATCGACCTCGGCACGGCGAACACGCTGATCTATGTCAAGGGCAAGGGCATCATCCTGAACGAGCCCTCGGTCGTGGCCTATCACGTCAAGGACGGCAAGCGGCAGGTTCTGGCGGTGGGCGAGGACGCGAAACTGATGCTGGGCCGCACACCGGGCAGCATCGAGGCGATCCGGCCGATGCGCGAAGGTGTCATCGCCGATTTCGACAGCGCCGAGCAGATGATCAAGCATTTCATCAAGAAGGTGTTCAAGCGCACCACCTTCTCGAAGCCCAAGATCATCGTCTGCGTGCCCCATGGCGCCACCCCGGTCGAAAAACGCGCCATCCGTCAGTCGGTCCTGTCCGCCGGCGCCCGCCGTGCGGGCCTGATCGCGGAACCCATCGCGGCGGCCATCGGTGCGGGGATGCCGATCACCGAGCCCACCGGCAGCATGGTCGTCGATATCGGCGGCGGCACGACCGAGGTCGCGGTGCTGTCGCTGGGCGATGTGGTCTATGCGCGTTCTGTCCGCATCGGCGGCGACCGCATGGACGAGGCGATCATCAACTATCTGCGCCGCAACCAGAACATGTTGATCGGCGACAGCACGGCCGAGCGCGTGAAGACCAGCATCGGCACCGCGCGGATGCCCGATGACGGACGCGGCGCCACGATCATGGTGCGCGGACGCGATCTGCTGAACGGTATCCCCAAGGAAATCGAGATCAGCCAGGCCATGGTCGCCGAGGCGCTGACCGAACCGATGCAGGCGATCTGCGAGGCGGTGATGGTCGCGCTGGAGGCGACGCCGCCCGACCTGGCCGCCGATATCGTCGATCGCGGCGTGATCCTGACCGGTGGCGGCGCCATGCTGGGCGATCTGGATCTGGCCCTGCGCGAACAGACCGGCCTTTCGATCACCCTGGCCGATCAGCCGATGAGTTGCGTCGCGCTTGGCACCGGCAAGGCGCTGGAATTCGAAAAGCAGTTGCGCCACGTCATCGACTACGAAAGCTGACGCAGCGCGGCGGTATCGCGAAGGCGCGTTTCCGAATGGCACGAAAGGGACCCGATTTCGTCACCCCGATCCGGCGCGTCCTGATCGCGCTGATGACGATTGTCCTGATCGGTCTGTTCCTTTTCTGGCGCATCGACAGCCCCCGGGCCGAACGGATGCGGGTCGCGCTGATCGACCGTTTCGTGCCCGGTTTCGAATGGGCCTTCGCGCCCGTGACCAAGGTCAGCCAGATGATCGCGGGCTTCCAGTCCTATGCCCGCATCTACGAGCAGAATCAGGAACTGCGCCGCGAGTTGCAGAAGATGCAGGCCTGGAAAGAGGCCGCCGTCCAGCTGGAACAGGAAAATTCCAAGCTGCTGGCGCAGAACAACGTCCGACTGGACCCGGCGCTGACCAGCGTGACCGGCGTGGTTCTGGTCGACAGCGGCTCGGCCTTCCGGCAATCGGTGCTGCTGAATGTTGGCGCCCAGGACGGCATCGTCGAGGGCTGGGCGGTGATGGACGGTCTTGGCCTTGTGGGCCGGATCGCCGGGGTGGGGCAGAGGACCAGCCGTGTCGTGCTGCTGAACGATCCCTCGTCGCGGCTGCCTGTCACGGTCCAGCCCTCGGGCGAACGCGCGCTGCTGACGGGCGACAACACGCCGCTGCCGTTTCTGGACTTCATCGAGGCGGTCGACAACGTGCGCCCCGGCGACCGGGTCGTGACCTCGGGCGATGGCGGGGTGTTTCCGCCCGGCCTGCTGGTCGGGCAGGTGGCCCAGGGCAGCGACGGGCGGATGCGGCTGCTGCTGGCGGCGGATTACGGTCGGCTGGAATTCCTGCGGGTCCTGCGTTCCCACCCGGCCGAGACGGTGGCCGATAGCGACGCGATCATACGCCCCGACAATTCCGGCGCAATGATCGGCCCGCAACGGCCCTCGTCGCCGGTCGAGGCGGCGCAGGCGGCCGATCCCCTCTCCGCGGGCCTGCCGGAAGGCGCCGGCGAATGAGCCGGGGTCCGGGGCGGCAGGTCGTCGGTGGCACGGTCCTGTTCGGGCTGTGCTTTGCCGTGCTGCTTTTCGTGCGCCTGCTGCCGCTTTCGACCGGGCTGACGGGCTGGCCGGGTCCGGACGTGGCCCTGGGCCTGACCTTCGCCTGGGTGCTGCGCCGCCCGGACCAGTTGCCCGCCCTCGTGATCGTCGCCGCCTTC
The DNA here is from genome assembly GCF_002413585.1 of Paracoccus sp. UBA5162. Taxonomy (NCBI): domain Bacteria; kingdom Pseudomonadati; phylum Pseudomonadota; class Alphaproteobacteria; order Rhodobacterales; family Paracoccaceae; genus Paracoccus; species Paracoccus sp. UBA5162. The sequence continues at coordinate 84,504 of NZ_DHXG01000045.1, read as the reverse complement.
CTGCTGGAAGATGTTTTTCTCTATCGTCCGCTGGGCCTGTGGCCGCTGATCGTGCTTCTGGGCAGCGAGGCCGCACGCCTGCGTGAGCCCCGTTGGCGCGATCAGTCTTTCATGGTTGAATGGCTGCGCGTCGCGATCCTGATCGGGGCGATGATGCTGGGCTACCGGGTCATTCAGGTGGTGTTCTTCCTGCCGGTCCCGGCCCTGGGCCAGGCGATCCTGCAATATCTGGCCAGCATCGCCGCCTACCCGGTCACGGTGTTTGCGGCGCGCTGGCTGGTCGGGTTGCGGCGGGTCAGCCCGGGCGCGGCCGAACGGACGAGATTCGCGAGATGAAGAAGACCGAACGTCAGATCGTCGACAGCGCCCGCCTGATCGGGCGGCGCGGTCTGCTGTTGGGCACCGTCCAGCTTGGCGTGGTCACGACGCTGGCGCTGAAGCTGCGCTCGATGCAGGTCGAGCAGGCCGACGAATATCGAATGCTGGCGGATGGCAATTCGATCAAGATCCGCCTTTTGCCGCCCGCGCGCGGTCTGATCCATGACCGCAACGGGCTGGTCATCGCCGGAAACGAACAGAACTATCGCGTCACCCTGACCCGCGAAGAGGCCGGCGGCGATGTCGAGCCGGTCCTGCGGCGTCTGTCGCAACTGATCCCGATCGGCGACGATCGCATGGCCGAGCTTCTGGAAGAATTTTCCAGACGCAGCGCCGTCACCCCCGTGGTGCTGGCCGACCGCCTGACATGGGAACAATTCAGTTCGATCGCCGTGAATGCGCCCGCGCTGGCTGGTGTGACGCCGGAATCGGGCCTTTCGCGGATTTATCCGCGCGCCGGCGACCTGGCGCATGTGCTGGGCTATGTCGGACCTGTGTCGGATTACGATCTCTCGAAGATCGAGGATCCCGATCCGGTGCTGATGCTGCCCGACTTCCAGCTTGGCAAGGTCGGCATGGAAGCCAAGATGGAGGCCGATCTGCGCGGCAAGGCCGGGGCGCGGCGGGTCGAGGTCAACAGCACCGGCCGCGAGATGCGCGAACTGAGCCGGCAAGAGGGTCAGCAGGGCGCGACGATCCAGACCACACTGGATGCCCGGCTGCAGAATTACGCGGCGCAGCGGCTGGGCCAGGAAAGCGCCGCGGCCGTGGTCATGGATGTGCAGACCGGCGATATCGTCGCGATCTGTTCCTCGCCCAGTTTCGATCCGAACAAGTTCGTCCGCGGCATATCCTCGGCCGATTATCGCGGGCTGATGCAGCACGAACTTCGGCCGCTGGCCGACAAGACGGTTCAGGGGCTCTATCCGCCGGGCTCGACCTTCAAGCCGGCGCCGCTGCTGGCCGGGCTCGAATCGGGGCTGATCAACGAAAATACCCGCTTCTACTGTCCCGGTTACATCGAGGTCGGCGGCCGCCGCTTTCATTGCTGGAAGCGCAGCGGACACGGCAGCATGAACCCGATCCAGAGCATGGAGCAAAGCTGCGACGTGTTCTATTACGAACTGGCCCAGCGGGTCGGCATCGACCGGATCGCCGCGATGGCGCGGCGACTGGGAATCGGGGTAGAGCATGATCTGCCGATGTCCGCGGTGGCAGAAGGCATCGCGCCCGACCGGGCCTGGAAGGCTGCGCGTTATGGACAGGATTGGCAGATCGGCGACAGCCTGAACTCTTCGATCGGGCAGGGCTATGTGCTGGCTTCGCCGCTGCAACTGGCGTTGATGACGGCGCGCGTGGCCAGCGGCAAGGTTGTGGTGCCGCGCCTGATCCGCAGCGTTGACGGCATCCCCCGGCCGCTGGCCGAATTTCCCGATCTGGGCGTCGATCCGGGCCTGATGCGGCTGGCACAAGGCGGAATGGAGGCGGTGATGAACGGCGCGCGCGGAACCGCGCGACGATCGCGCATCATCCGCGAGGACTGGCGCATGGCCGGTAAGACCGGCACCAGCCAGGTGCGCAACATCACCGCTGCCGAACGCGCGCGTGGGGTCGTGTCGAACGAGGATCTGCCCTGGAGCCGCCGCGATCACGCGCTGTTCATCTGCTACGCCCCCTATCAGGCGCCGCGCTATGCGGTTTCCGTGGTCGTGGAACATGGCGGCGGCGGTTCGACCGTGGCCGCGCCGATCGGTCGCGACATCCTGCTGTTCGCGCTGGCCGGCGGTCTGCCGCCGCTGGATGCCATTCCTGACAGCGAACGCGCCGCGATGCAGGAACGCCATGCCGCGATGAATCTCTACGTGCCCGATCCGCCGCGCGCCACGCGCTCGCGCGCCTGACGGGAACGGTCCGGAATGTCCTATCTCGATTATCAGGTGCTTCAGACCCCGACCGGGTGGCGCAAGCTGCTGTATCTGAACTGGCCGCTGATCCTGCTGATCACCGCCGTTGCCGGGATCGGCTTTCTGATGCTGGTTTCCGTCGCGGGCGGCGATGTCGATCGCTGGGCCAAGCCGCAGATGTATCGTTTCGCGGCCGGCATGGTGATCATGATCGGCCTGGGCTTCGTTCCGATGTGGTTCTGGCGCGGGATCTCGGTCGCGGCCTATATCGGCTGCTTCCTGCTGCTTGTCGGCGTCGAGGTCGCTGGCGAGGTCGGCATGGGCGCGCGGCGCTGGATCGATTTCGGACCGATTCGCGTGCAACCCTCGGAACTGATGAAGATCGCCCTGGTCCTGCTGCTGGCCGCCTATTACGACTGGCTGCCGCTGAACCGGGTCTCGCGCCCGCTCTGGGTGCTGCTGCCGGTGGTGCTGATCCTGGCGCCGACCGGGCTGGTCATCATCCAGCCCGACCTCGGCACGTCGATCATGCTGGTCGCGGGCGGCGGAATCGTGATGTTCGCCGCCGGCGTGTCGCTGTGGTATTTCGGCGCGGTGATCGGCATGGCCGTCGGCCTCGTCGCCACGGTGCTGGAAAGCCGGGGCACCGACTGGCAGCTTTTGAAGGATTATCAGTTCCGCCGGATCGACACCTTCCTCGACCCCGCCGCCGATCCGCTGGGCGCGGGCTACAACATCATACAGAGCCAGATCGCGCTTGGTTCGGGCGGCTGGTCGGGCCGCGGCTTCATGCAGGGCACGCAGTCGCGGCTGAACTTCTTGCCGGAAAAGCATACCGACTTCATCTTCACCGTGCTGGCCGAGGAATTCGGCTTCATCGGCGCGGTCTCGCTGCTGGTGCTGTATACGCTGATCGTGGGCTTCTGCCTGCATTCGGCGCTGACCAACCGCGACCGCTTTGCCAGCCTGATCACCATCGGCATCTCGGGCACGTTCTTTCTGTATTTCGCCATCAACATGGCGACGGTGATGGGTCTGATCCCGGCCAAGGGTTCCCCCCTGCCGCTGATCAGCTATGGTGGCACCTCGCTGATGATCCTGATGCTGGGCTTCGGCCTGGTGCAATCCGCCCATGTTCACCGATCGAGGTAGCCAGATGCGCGTTCTCTTTGCCGCCCGTCCCGAGGCGTGGCAGGCCTGGGCCCCGGCCCTGCGCGAAGCCTGTCCCGAAATGGATCTGGACAGGGGCGGCGAACCGGCCAGCTTCGACGCCATCATCTACGCGCCGGGCGGCGAGATCGAGGATCTGTCGCCCTATGGAAATGCACGGCTGGTCCAGAGCCTGTGGGCCGGGGTCGAGCGGATCGTCACCAACCCGACCCTGACCCAGCCGCTGGCGCGGATGGTCGATCCGGGCCTGGCGCGGGGCATGGCGGAATTCTGCACCGGCTGGGCGATGCGGGCGCATCTGGGGATGGACCGCTATGCACAGGACGGCACCTGGCGCAACGATGTCGTCGCACCGCTGGCGCCCCAGCGGGGCGTGACCATCCTGGGCCTCGGAGAGCTGGGCCGTGCCACCGCCGCGATGCTGGGCGCGATCGGCTTTCGGCTGGCGGGCTTCAGCGCCTCGGGCCGCCCGGTCGAAGGCGTCGAGGTCTTTGACGCGGACCATCTGGCTGCGGCCCTGGGCCGGGCCGAAATCCTGATCAACCTGCTGCCCGACACCGCGCGGACGCGGGATCTGCTGGATGATGATCACCTGGCCATGCTGCCGCGCGGGGCCTGGATCATCAATCCCGGCCGGGGCACGGCCATCGTGGACGCCGCGCTGATCGCCGCGCTGGATCGAGGCGATCTGGGACATGCGGTGCTGGATGTCTTCCGCACCGAGCCGCTGCCCGGCGGCCACCCGTTCTGGTCCCATCCCGGCGTGACCGTCACGCCCCATATCGCCGCCGAGACGCGGCCCGAAACCGCGGCCCCGGTGGTCGCCGAAAACCTGCGCCGCGCCATGTCCGGGCGACCCATATTGAACCTCGTGGACCGCGACCGGGGATACTGAGGCGGTTTCCGCCGTCAGATGCTCCGGGGCGGATCGCCATCCTCCGGCGGGTGATCGGGGCGGGCGGCGTGTCCGGCAGGCGCCGCGGAATCGCGGCTGGGTGCCAGATCCGGGGCGGTGGTGACGATTTCGCCCTGCTTGCGCACCCGCGCGATCCGCTCGGCCATCTTCTTGGCGCGCCGCCAGTGATAGGCGCGAATCACGGGGACGCTGAGGTAGTGGGTCGCGATGGCCGCGATCAGACCCAGAATCAGGCCGCCCACGAGATAGGGCAGATAGACCTGCTGGAAGAAATCGACCAGATTGCCCCAATGCGCGCGTTCAGGCCCGAAAAGCGACCGGATATTGTGCCACATCTCGCCGCTTGCGCGGGCGAATTCGCCGAAGATCAGTTGCGGAGACAACTCGCCGCCCATCCCCAGCAATCGGCGTCCCAGGCTGACGGCCACGACGGCGATGAAGGGAAAGGTGATCGGATTGCCGACAAAGGTCGCCAGCAGCGCGGCCAGCACATTGCCGCCGATCAGCCAGGCACAGCCCGCCGCCGACAGGAAATGAAAACCGAAAAGCGGAGTGAAGGAAACGAAGACCCCCGACGCCACGCCGCGCCCGATCCGGTGCGGCTGGTCGGGCAGACGGCGCAGGCGGAACCAGACATAGGCACCCGCGCGCCGCCAGCCGCCGCGCGGATAGATCATGTCGCTGGCGATCTGCCCATAGCTGCGTGGCTTGCGGCGCTTGAACACCCCGGCCTACCCCATCCCAATCCTGTCCTGCCGGGCAAGACCTACCCGGATCGGCCCCGCTTGCCTAGGGTTTCAGCGCCGGATCGCGGATGCGTGCGACCTGGGCCACGTCGCTTTCGGTCTCCAGCACCGTCAGCAGATTGTGCAGATGTTCGCGATCGCGCAATTCCACCTCGATCTCGATGCGATAGAAATCCGGCTTGCGGTCGATGAATTCGAGGTTCGAGATATTGGCCCCCTGCGACCCGATGAGGCTGCAAATCCGGCCCAGCACGCCCGCATCGTGGCGGATCGTCAGATCCAGCAGCGTCGAATAGGCCGCAGGATGGCGCCCCTCGCGCCAGTGCAGGTCGATCCAGCGGTCGGGGCTGTCCTCGAATTCGGCAAGGACGGGGCAGTCGATGGCATGGATGACCACGCCCGTGCCGCGATAGGTGATGCCCACGATCCGTTCGCCCGGCAGCGGGTTGCAGCAGGGCGCGCGGGTGAAGTTGGCATCGGCCTCCAGCCCGGCGAAGGGGCGGGCGCCGTCGATTTCGTCCTGATGGCCCGCGAGTTCGGGATAGAGAACCGCCAGAACCTCCTTGGCGGAATTCTCGGCGCTGCCGATCCGCGCCAGCAATTCCTCCGCATCGGCCATGCCCATCTGCCGTGCGGCGGTGCGCAGCGTCTTGTCCGTGGCCTTGCGCCCGACATGTTCGAAACTGACGCGGACCAGTTCGCGGCCCAGCCGGATGAAGCGGTCGCGGTCCTCTTCGCGCAGGGACCGACGGATTGCCGCCTTGGCCCGGCCGGTCACGACGATATCCAGCCATGTCGCCTGCGGGCGCTGTCCCGAGGCCGCGATGATCTCGACCGACTGGCCGTTCTTCAGCCGGGTCCACAGCGGCACCCGAATCCCGTCCACCTTGGCGCCGACACAGGAATTGCCCACGCGGGTGTGGATCGCATAGGCAAAATCGATCGGCGTCGCGCCTTTCGGCAACTGGATCACGTCACCCTTGGGCGTGAAGCAGAAGACCTGATCCTGATACATCTCCAGCTTGACATGTTCGAGGAATTCATCGTGATCCTCGCCGCCGAAACGGTCGGTCAGGCTGTCGATCCAGGCCGCCGGATCGACCGCGAAGGGGTTCTTCGCGCGCACGCCGTCGCGATAGGCCCAATGCGCGGCCACGCCCGCCTCGGCCACCTCGTGCATCTGGCGGGTGCGGATCTGCACCTCGACCCGCTTGCCGTCTCGGCCCGACACGGTGGTGTGGATGGATCTGTAGCCGTTCGATTTCGGCTGGCTGATATAGTCCTTGAAACGCCCCGGCACGGCCCGCCAGCGATGATGGATCACCCCAAGTGCGCGATAGCAATCCATCTCGGACCGGGTGATGATGCGAAAGCCGTAGATGTCCGACAGGCGCGAGAAGGCAAGCTGCTTTTCCTGCATCTTGCGCCAGACCGAAAAGGGCCGCTTGGCGCGTCCGAACACGTCGGCGTCGATCCCGGCCTTGTCCATCTCGGTGCGGATATCGGCGGTGATCTGGCCGATGATGTCGCCCGATTCCCGCTGCAGGCTGACAAAGCGGCGGATGATCGAGTTGCGCGCCTCGGGATTGATGACCTTGAAGGCCAGATCCTCCAGTTCCTCGCGCATCCACTGCATCCCCATGCGCCCGGCCAGCGGCGCATAGATGTCCATCGTTTCGCGTGCCTTCTGCACCTGCTTGTCGGGCCGCATGGACCGGATCGTGCGCATGTTGTGCAGCCGGTCGGCCAGCTTGACCAGGATCACGCGCAGATCGCGCGACATGGCCATGAACAGCTTGCGGAAATTCTCGGCCTGCCGGGACTGGGTGTTGCTGAGTTGCAGATTGGTCAGCTTGGTCACGCCATCGACCAGATCGGCGATCTCGGGGCCGAAGATGGTGACGATCTCTTCCTTGGTCGATCGCGTGTCCTCGACCGTGTCGTGCAGCAGGGCGGTCACGATGGTCGCGTCGTCCAGCCGCATCTCGGTCAGGATGGCGGCGACGGCGATGGGATGGGTGAAATAGGGCTCGCCGGAATGGCGGAACTGACCCTCGTGCATCCGCATCCCGTATTCATAGGCTTCGCGGATCAGGTCTGCATTGCTGCGCGGGTTGTAGTTGCGGACCAGCGCGATCAGGTCTTCGACGTCGATCATGTCCTGCCGAAGACCTCGTTCGCCTCTGCCCTAGCGCTGGTTGGCTTCCAGCATCATGCGCAGCATCCGTTCCTCGGATTCCTCGTCGGCGGGCTTGGGGCGGTCCACTTCCGTGCCCAGCAACAGCGCCATCGCATCCTCTTCGGGCTCATCCACCTCGATCTGGGTCTGGGTCGATTCGATCATCCGCTCGCGCAGGTCGTCGACCGGCTGGGTCTCGTCAGCGATCTCGCGCAGGGCGACGACCGGGTTCTTGTCGTTGTCGCGGTCCACCGTGGGCGGGCTGCCTGCGGCGATTTCTCGCGCGCGATGCGAGGCGAGCATCACCAGATCGAACCGGTTGGGAACCTTGTCGACGCAATCTTCGACGGTTACGCGGGCCATGTCATCACCTGTGCTAAACTGCGAATCGGGTATCCAGAGCGAAACCGGATAACTGATGGCCGAGGGGTCAAATGTCAAGGCTTTCGGGGGAAAGCGGCTGCATTCCGGCCAGCCCGCCGGGTCCCAGGCCGGCCAGCATGGCCGCCACGCTGCGCCCGGTCAGCGGATGGCGCCATCCCGGCGCGATCTCGGCCAGCGGCGCAAGCACGAAACCGCGGTCCTGAATCCGCGGATGCGGCAGGATCAGGCGGTCGGGCGCCTCGCACCCCTGCCGGTCGGGCGGCAGGCCGATCCAGTGCGCCAGGGTTTCGGGGTCCGGCGCGATCCGGTCGGCCAGCGCGAGAAGATCAAGATCCAGCACCCGCGCCGACCAGCGCCCGGTTCCGCGGTCCCGTCCGAACCGGGCCTCGATGGCATGAAACCGGGCCAGAACCGCCTCGGCCGGCAGGATCGTGCTGAAGCAGAAGGCAGCGTTGCAATAATCCGGGCCCGATCCGGCGGGAACGGCGGGTGTCCGCCAGAAGCGGCTGATCGCCGTTATTGAAATGTGTTGTTCACTATGCAGAATGCCCGCAGCCGCGCGCAGTGTCTGACCGGCACTGCCCGCAGCCGAGGGCAGATTGGCGCCGACTGCACCGATACCGAAAGACAGGTTAACCATGTCAGTCCTTCTGTCCTAAGACGTTCCGGCCGGTCTGGAACAATCAGGCCCCTCACTCTGATCCGCGACCGCCGGGAGCAAGAAAGATCCATTGAAGGCAACACAGAATGTTTTACAAGGACGACCGGCTGGCCATCTTCATTGATGGAGCCAATCTCTACGCCGCCGCGAAGGCGCTTGGTTTCGATATAGATTACAAGCTGCTGCGGCAAGAGTTCGACCGTCGGGGCAAGCTGATGCGGGCCTATTACTATACCGCCCTGATGGAAAGCGAGGAATATTCCCCGATCCGTCCCCTCGTCGATTGGTTGCACTATAACGGCTATTGCGTGGTCACGAAGCCGGCCAAGGAATATATCGATCCGATGGGTCGGCGAAAGGTCAAGGGCAACATGGATATCGAACTGGCGGTGGATGCGATGGAGCTTGCGCCCCGGCTGGACCACGCCGTCCTGTTTTCCGGCGACGGCGATTTCCGCCCCCTGATCGAGGCGTTGCAGCGTCAGGGCGTGCGGGTTTCGGTCGTCTCGACCATCCGCTCGCAGCCGCCGATGATCGCGGACGAGCTGCGCCGTCAGGCCGACAATTTCATCGAACTCGATGCACTGCGCGACATCATCGGCCGGCCCCCGCGCGAGGGTCAGGCCGAAACCTGATGCGACGCCGACCGCCCCCATGAGCGATGCGTCCGATCCCGTCGCCGGGCGCTGGAGGGCACTGGCGCTGATCTGCGCCGGCGTCGTCGGGGCGATGACCTGCTGGTTCTCGGCCACGGCCGTCGTGCCGGATCTGATCGTGGCGTGGAATCTGTCGCAGGGTCAGGCGGTCTGGCTGACCAACGCGGTCCAGATCGGCTTCGTTCTGGGCGCCCTGGCCGCGTCGCTGGTGAACCTGCCCGACATCATGCCGCTGACGCGGCTGATCGCCGGTGCGGCGTTGCTGGCCGCAATTGCCAATGCCGCGCTGCTGCTGGAGCCGGGCTTGCCCGGTGCGGTGGCGGCGCGTTTCGTGACGGGCGTGGCGCTGGCCGGTCTCTATCCCCCGGCGATGAAACTGATGGCCACCTGGTTCATCCGCGGACGCGGCCTGGCGATGGGGTTCCTGATCGCGGGCCTGACGCTGGGTTCGTCGATGCCGCATCTGCTTCGCGCCCTCGGCGGCGGCTTCGACTGGCGCATGGTCGTGCTGGCCTCGACGCTTGCCACGATCGTATCGGCCCTGATCTTCGGCCTTCTGGTCCGCGAGGGGCCCCATGCCTTCGGCCGCGCCACCTTCGACCCCCGTCAGTCGCTGGCCGTGTTGCGCGATCGACCCGTCCTGCTGGCCAATCTGGGCTATTTCGGCCATATGTGGGAACTTTACGCGATGTGGGCCTGGTTTCTGGCCTTCGCCATGGCGGCGGGGCAGGGCGGTGTGGCGCCGTTCGGATCGCCGTCGATGTTCGCTTTCATCGTCGTGGCCTCTGGCGTCGTCGGCTGCGTCCTGGGCGGTGTTCTGTCCGACCGTATCGGACGCTGCCTGACCACGGCGGGAATGATGGCGGTTTCGGGCGCCTGCGCGGTGCTGATCGGTTTTGCCTTCACCGGCCCGGCATGGCTGCTGGCGCTGGTCGCGGTGATCTGGGGTATCGCGATCATCGGCGACAGCGCCCAGTTCTCCGCCGCCGTGACCGAGCTGGCCGATCCGCGTCTTGTCGGCACGGCGCTGACGCTTCAGGTCAGCATCGGCTTCGCGCTGACGGTGCTGGCGATCTGGCTGATGCCCCACATCGCCGGTCTGCTGGGAGGCTGGCAGTGGACCTTCTTGGCGCTGGTGCCGGGGCCTTTGGCGGGCGCCTGGGCGATGCTGCGGCTGCGCGGGCTGCCGGCGGCACGGCGGCTGGCGGGGGGCAGGCGCTGAGGGCCGCGTCGCCTGCCGCCACCCCAACGCGGCTCAGTCCACGGGATGCAGCAGGCCCCGCTGGCGCATCCGCTTGCTCAGATGGAGAAACTCGGCATCTGCCAGCGGCGCGCGTGTGTCGGCCTTGGCGTGGTGGTGCCACATCCGGGCGATCTTGACATCAAGGGCAAAGTCCAGCAGCCGTTTGCGGCGCGGTTTCAGCGCGCCGTATCCATCAAGAAACGCTCGCCGATCCTGCCCTCCGCAATCGGGCCAACCATCGCCCCGCATGGCCGCGTGCAGGCGATAGACCTCGCACAGGACCAGAAAATCGGCGACGTCGTGGACGGGCAGGCCGCGACGAGACGTCATCGGATCGAATGCGATGATCCGTTCGCCATCGACGAAAAGATTGCCCATGTGGAAGTCGGTATGAAGAAGCGAATGGCGATGAAGGCGCAAGCCAAGCCGTGTCCGCCGGTTTCGCAGTATCGCATCGATTTTCCTGAATTCGCCGCCCTGTGGGCCGATCAGAAGGTCGCCCTCGATCTGGCGGTCGCGGCGCGGGGTCCAGCACCTGGTCGCGGAATGCAGCCCTTTCAGCCAGCGTCCCGCCTGTCGGATCAGATCCAGACGTCGGGGCCGCTGCATCATCTGTTTCAGCGTCGGGGCCTCGATCCATTCCATCGCGAAGACCGAAGCCTGTTCGTCCAGAAAGACCGGCCTGATGCAATCGCCCCGCGCCGCCGAAAGCGATTGCAGCGCGATGAATTCCTCGATCGCCTTCCGCGGATGGGCACAGTGCTTGATGGCCAGCTTGCGCCCGTCCGGGCCTTCGGCGCGAAACACCGCCTCGGACCGGCCTGACTTGATCTTGAAAGAGACGCGGAAAACCCGCCAGCCCCTGAAAAACTTGTCTCTCAGGTTCTGGGCGATCAACCGTTCGTGGCTTGTCTTGTCCTTCATGAAAATTCAGGCCCGGCTTTTATGAAATGGGATTTTTCAACGCAATCATGGCAGGTCAGGGCCGCCTCCGGTCCCGCCGGTGCGGCCTTGGCTTGCCATGACGCCAGATCGAACTGACGATATCAAGTTGTCCGTTCAGAAAAATGCAGGCGATGGCAGGAAATTCTTCCTAGACCAGCCGCCCTTCTTCCATCGCCGCGCGAACGAAGCCCGCAAACAGAGGCGCCGGAGCAAAGGGCTTGGATTTCAGTTCCGGATGCGACTGAACGCCGATGAACCAGGGGTGGTCGGGATACTCGATCACCTCGGGAAGCTTGCCGTCCGGTGACATGCCCGAGAAGGACAGGCCCGCCGCCTCCAGCGCCTCGCGGAAGGTCGCGTCCACCTCATAGCGGTGGCGGTGCCGGTCCTCCATCTCGCGCGCGCCGCCATAGATCTGGCTGATCTTCGATCCCTCGGCCAGGATTGCGGTATAGGCGCCCAGCCGCATCGTGCCGCCCTTGTCGTCGCCGACCTTGCGCTGCACGGTATAGTTCCCCTGAACCCATTCCTTCAGGTGATAGACCACCGGCGTGAAGCGCGTTTTGCCCGCCTCGTGGTCGAATTCCTCGGAACCCGCGTCCGGCATGTCGGCCAGATTGCGCGCGGCCTCGATCACAGCCATCTGCATCCCCAGACAGATGCCCAGATAGGGCACGTCCTTCTCGCGGGCGTATTTCGCCGCCGCGATCATGCCCTCGGTGCCCCGCTCGCCGAAGCCGCCCGGCACGATGATCCCGTGATAGCCGTCCAGCAGATGCGCGCCTTCGCCCTCCAGCTTTTCGCTGTCCACCCAATCGGCCCTGACGCGGACGCGGTTGGCCATGCCGCCATGGGTCAGCGCCTCGGCGATGGACTTGTAGGCGTCTTCGAGCTGCGTGTATTTGCCCACGACGGCGATGTTGACGCGGCCCTCGGCATTGTCCAGCCGGTCCATCACGTCTTCCCATTTCGACAGGTCGGGGCGGGGCGCGGGGCTGATCCGGAACGCGTCCAGCACGGCGCGGTCCAGACCCGCCCGGTGATAGGCCAAGGGCGCTTCGTAGATGGTTTTCAGGTCATAGGCCGGGATCACGGCATCGGGACGCACATTGCAGAACAGCGCGATCTTGGCGCGTTCCTTTTCCGGGATCGGGTGTTCGGACCGGCAGACCAGCACGTCCGGCGCAAGACCGATCGACTGCAATTCCTTGACGCTGTGCTGTGTCGGCTTGGTCTTCAGCTCGCCCGAGGCTGCCAGATAGGGCAGCAGCGTCAGATGCATCAGAATGCATTGACCGCGCGGGCGTTCATGGGTGAACTGGCGGATTGCCTCGAAAAAGGGCAGGCCCTCGATATCGCCGACCGTGCCGCCGATCTCGCACAGCATGAAATCGACCTCGTCCTCGCCGATGGCCAGGAAGTCCTTGATCTCGTTGGTGACATGCGGAATGACCTGAATGGTCTTGCCCAGATATTCGCCGCGCCGTTCCTTTTCCAGCACGTTGGAATAGATGCGGCCGGAGGACACGCTGTCGGTCCGGCGCGCCGCGACCCCGGTAAAGCGTTCGTAATGGCCCAGATCCAGATCGGTCTCGGCGCCGTCATCGGTGACGAAGACCTCGCCGTGCTCGAACGGGCTCATCGTCCCCGGATCGACGTTCAGGTATGGGTCCAGCTTGCGCAGGCGGACGGTAAAGCCGCGCGCCTGCAACAGCGCGCCCAACGCCGCCGACGCGAGGCCCTTGCCAAGGGACGAAACCACGCCGCCGGTGATGAAGATGTAACGCGCCATGAGGCCCCCGTGATGTGCCGGAATCGTTGTTCTGCGGGCCGCCGAACTGCCGGCACCACGGGACTTGAGATATAGTCGATTCGCCCCGTGGCCGCAACGGACCGCAAGTTGATGTGGGGCAGATTTTCTCTGCCCCTAGTTGTTGTGTGACCTTAATTCGACGGTTTTGTCCCGGCCGGGTCGGCCGGGGCATCGCCGGCGGGCACCGCCTCTGTCGTGGGCGCCTCTGGCGCGACAGCCTGGCCTGCGCCGGTTTCGGGGGCCGGCGCCTGGGCTGCGGGCGGCGTTACCGGCTCGGCCGCGGGCGCCTGGGTGGACGCGGCGGGCGCCTGGGTGGCGGGCGCCTGGGTTGCGGGCGCATCGGGCGCGGGCGGCGTCAGCGGATCGCCTCCGGTCACCGGCGGGGGCGTGTAGGCCGGCAGATCGGGAAGATTCTGGTCCGGGGCGGGCTGTTCGTTCGTCGCGCCAAGCTGATCCATGATCGATCCACCGGATCCCTGCTGCGCGGCGATGATCGTCAGGCCGATCGAGGTCACGAAGATCGCGATTCCGAAGATCCAGGTCAGGCGGGTCAACGCGTTCGCGGCCTGCCGGCCGGTCATCACGCCGGTGCCTCCTCCGCCGCCGCCCATGCCCAGCCCGCCGCCTTCGGATCGCTGCAACAACACGACACCGGTCAGCAGCACCGCCAAGATCAGGTGGATGGTCAACAGGACGTTTTGCACGGAATTCGACCTTTCACTTTCGGACGCGCCTATCTAGTCACCCATGATGGTGAAGGCAAGCAGGGTGTCCGGATGCCGGCATTGATGATCCAGGGCACGGGCTCGAACGTGGGCAAGTCGATGCTGGTCGCGGGGCTGTGCCGCGCGGCGCGGCGGCGCGGCTTGTCGGTCGCGCCATTCAAGCCGCAGAACATGTCGAACAACGCCGCCGTGACGCTGGACGGGGGCGAGATCGGCCGGGCGCAGGCCCTGCAGGCGCGCGCCTGCGGGCTGGATCCGGTCACCGACATGAATCCGGTCCTGCTGAAGCCCGAGACCGATACCGGCGCCCAGGTCGTGCTGCATGGCCGCGCCATCGCGCGGGCCGAGGCGCGGGATTATGCGCGGTTGAAGGACCGGCTGATGCAAGGGGTGCTGGACAGCTTCGCCCGCCTCGTCTCGGCCCATGATCTGGTGATCGTCGAAGGCGCGGGCAGCCCGGCCGAGATCAACCTGCGCCCCCGCGACATCGCCAATATGGGCTTTGCGCGCGCGGCGGGCGTGCCGGTGGTGCTGGCGGGCGATATCGACCGGGGCGGCGTGATCGCCCAGATCGTCGGCACGCGGGCGGTGCTGGACGCGGGCGATGCCGCGATGATCCGGGGATTCATCATCAACAAGTTCCGCGGCGATCCGGCGCTGTTCGAGGATGGATACCGGATGATCGAGACGCGCAGCGGCTGGCCCGGCTTCGGTGTGGTGCCCTGGTTTCCCGCGGCCCACCGCCTGCCGGCCGAGGATGCCGTCGATCTGCGCGCCTCGACAGGCAGCGGTTTGCATGTCGTCTGCCTCACCCTGTCGCGGATCGCGAATTTCGACGATCTCGATCCGCTGGCCGCCGAACACGGCGTCCGGCTGACCATGCTGGGTCCGGGCCGCCCGATCCCCGGCGATACCGATCTGGTGGTGATTCCCGGCACCAAATCCACGCTGGGCGATCTGGCTTTCCTGCGCGCGCAGGGCTGGGATCTGGATCTCGCCGCGCATGTCCGGCGCGGCGGCCATGTGCTGGGTATCTGCGGCGGCTATCAGATGCTGGGCCGGATCATCCGCGACCCGCTGGGTCGCGATGGCGCCGTGGGCGAAGTTGCGGGCCTGGGTCTGCTGGACATCGAGACCCTGATGGCCGCCGAGAAACGCCTTGTCCGCGTCGCCGGCACTGCCCTGGGCCAAAGGGTCAGCGGCTACGAGATCCATATGGGCCGCAGCCACGGGGCCGACTGCGCCCGCCCCTTCGCCCATGTCCCGGCGCCCGATGGCGCGATCAGCCCGGATGGCCGGATCGCCGGAACCTATCTGCATGGGATGTTTTCGGATGACGGCTTCCGGGCGGCCTACCTCGCCCGGCTCGGCACAGCCTCGCAGCCGGGCTATGAAATTGGCATCGAGCAGACGCTCGATCAGCTTGCCGATCATCTCGAAACGCATCTCGACATGCCCGCGCTTCTGGCTCTGGGCGGGGTATCCGCTTCTTCGTTGTCCAAATACCCATGAGACGCGAAGGCCGTGCGTGACGTCCCCGGGTTTCGCGCGGATTGAGGTCTTGTGACCGTCGCGGCGCTGGACGAAAAGGCTTCGCCGCGCTAGGTCAGCCGCATGGAACAGCCAAAGCCGCCCTTGACCCTCTATCTCGCCGCGCCGCGCGGATTCTGCGCCGGCGTCGATCGCGCCATCAAGATCGTCGAGATGGCACTGCAGAAATGGGGCGCCCCGGTCTATGTCCGCCACGAGATCGTCCACAACAAGTATGTCGTCGATGCCCTTCGGGACAAGGGCGCGGTCTTCGTCGAGGAACTGGACGAATGCCCCGACGACCGGCCGGTGATCTTCTCGGCCCATGGCGTGCCGAAATCGGTCCCGTCCGAGGCACGCCGCCGCGAGATGGTTTTCGTGGACGCCACCTGCCCGCTGGTCAGCAAGGTCCATGTCGAGGCCCAGCGTCATCACGCGACGGGTCTGCAATTGATCATGATCGGGCACGCCGGCCACCCGGAAGTTCTCGGGACCATGGGGCAATTGCCCGAGGGCGAGGTCATCCTGGTCGAAACTGCCGAAGATGTCGCCCGGATCGAACCTCGCGATCCGCAGGCGCTGGCCTTCATCACCCAGACCACATTGTCGGTCGATGACACCGCCGGCATCGTCGCCGCGTTGCAAGCCCGCTTTCCGAACATCGAGGGCCCGGCCCGGGAAGACATCTGCTATGCCACGACCAACCGGCAGGCGGCGGTCAAGGCGGTGGCGCCCAGAATCGACGCGCTGCTGGTGATCGGTGCGCCGAATTCCAGCAATTCCAAGCGTCTGGTCGAGGTCGGTCGCGCGGCGGGTTGCGCCTATTCACAGCTCGTCATGCGTGCCGACCAGATCGACTGGCGCGCGATCGAGGGCATCCGCGCGGTCGGCGTCACCGCCGGTGCCAGCGCCCCCGAAGTGCTGGTCAACGAGGTGATCGACGCCTTCCGCGACCGCTTCGACGTTACCGTCGAGATGGTCGAGACGGCGCAGGAACGGGTCGAGTTCAAGGTGCCGCGCATCCTGCGCGACAATGTGGCCTGAAAAGCGCAGGACCGGGGACGAAGTGAAAGGTCAGGGATGCGATTTTATGCGATTCCCTCGTCGGGCAACACACCCACGTCACAATTGATCCTGCCGCAGGCGGGTTGTCAGGCGGGGATACCGGCCGGCAACCCTGGCGCCGGACCGCGCGATTCGGTGAAACGGCGCGATCTTTCGGCCATCGGACCAGGGTTGCGTCGGCCTGAACCCCGGCCCGGCCATGTCGGCCTGACCGCATGACAGACCTCTTTGCCTGGACCGATGGCGCGTGCAGCGGCAACCCCGGCCCTGGCGGGTGGGGTGTGCTGATGCGCGCCATGGATGGCGAGGCGGTGCTGAAAGAGCGCGAATTGCAGGGTGGCGAGGCCGCCACCACCAATAACCGCATGGAACTGATGGCCGCGATCTCGGCGCTGGAGGCATTGACCCGGCCCAGCCGCATCGTGATCGTCACCGACAGCGCCTATGTCAAGAACGGCGTCAGCCAGTGGATCCATGGCTGGAAGCGCAACGGCTGGCGCACGGCTGACCGCAAGCCCGTCAAGAACGTCGAATTGTGGCAGCGGCTGGATCAGGCGCAGGCGCGCCATCAGGTCGAGTGGCGCTGGATCAAGGGCCATGCGGGCCATGCCGAAAACGAACGCGCCGACGAACTGGCCCGCGCCGGCATGGCGCCCTTCAAATGAGCCCCGGCACGCTGGTCGCGGCGCTGGATTACGGATCGGTGCTGATCTTCGCGCTGACAGGGGCCCTGGTGGCCAGCCGGGCCCAGCTTGACCCGGTGGGCTTCGTCTTCATGGCGGCACTGACGGCGGTCGGCGGTGGCACCCTGCGCGATCTGCTGCTGGGCCGCGCGACGGTGTTCTGGGTCGCCCAGCCCGCCTATGTGATGCTTGCGGCCGGGGCCGCGCTGGTGGTGTTCTGGACCGCGCATCTGATCGAAAGCCGCTATCGCCTGCTGATCTGGCTGGACAGCGTCGCGCTGTCGGTGGCGGTCGCCGCCGGCGCGGCCGTGGCGATCCAGGCGGGCTTTGGCCCCGCCATCACCGTCATCATGGGCGTTGTCACCGGTACCTTCGGCGGATTGATGCGCGATGTGGTCGGCAACGAGGTGCCGCTGGTCCTGAAACAGGGCGAACTCTACCTGACGGCGGCCTTTGGCGGCGCCCTGGTCGCGGCCGGCCTTGTCTGGCTGGGTGTCGCCCCGCCCGCCGCGCTGATCGCGGGCGCCGTGGCGGTCTGGATTCTGCGCGCGGGCAGTCTGCTGCGGGGATGGCAATTGCCGGTGTATCGCCCGCGTCCGCCGCGCGACCCGGACTGATTTGACGCAAGCGCGGCGCGCTGCTATCGCCTGCGTTCCCGGTCGCAGCCCATCCGGTCAAGGCAGGAGCCGCCATGCCCCATCACACCGACACGCTGACCCAGCTTGGCGCGAAGACCGACCTGCCGGCCAGCCCCGACGCGGCCGTGCTGGAGCGGGTGCCGAATCCGCATCAGGACGAGACCTATCTGGTCCGCTTCACCCAGCCGGAATTCACCAGTCTCTGCCCGATCACGAACCAGCCCGATTTCGCACATCTGGTGATCGATTATGCCCCGGGCGACTGGCTGATCGAATCGAAGTCGCTGAAGCTGTTTCTGGGCAGTTTCCGCAATCATGGCGCCTTTCACGAGGATTGCACGGTCGGGATCGGCAGGCGGCTGGTGCGGTGCCTGACCCCGCGATGGCTGCGGATCGGCGGCTACTGGTATCCGCGCGGCGGAATGCCGATCGACGTGTTCTGGCAGACCGGCGCCGCGCCGGCGGGCCTGTGGCTGCCCGATCAGGGCGTCGCGCCCTATCGCGGCCGGGGCTGAACCCTAGTCCGGCCCGCCCTCCAGCCGGATACGCAATTCCCGCAGGACGGGCAGGGCGCCACGGACCTTGTCGGCGCCGATGTCGCGGACGACGCCGGCGATCAGCGGCATGAAGGCCGCGATCGCCGAATCGCGCGCGTCCCGTCCGGCCTTGCTGATGGACACGAACTTGCGCCGCGCATCGTCCCAGTCGGGGCGGATATGGACATGCCCGGCCCATTCCAGCCGCGACAGCGTGTTGGTCATCGCGCCTCTCGTGACGTGGAACGCCTCGGCCAGTTGCGCGGGGCTTCGTTCCTCGTTCACGTGAGCCAGAAGGTTCAAGACCGAGAAATGCGAGATCTGCATCCCGCGCGGCAGCGCCTTGCTGATCAGATTGCGCGACAATTGCTCGGCAATCAGCACCTCGGCGAACAGGCTGGCCGCCAGACGGTCGGTCGTCTGCGGCTTCTCGGGCGTGCTGGCGCGGTCCGGTGCGGAGGGAAACATCTGTCAGGGCCCGGAATAGGGACGGTCATGGTCAAGCGAGGGGATGCGGGACCGTGCCCTGTCAACCGCTCCAAGGTCAAGCCGGACGATGGTGACACCGGGTTCGGATCCCGCATCCGCAATGACCTTGCCCCAGGGATCCACGGCCAGCGAATGCCCGTGGCTGCGGCGCGGCTGGCGGTCGGGGCTGTGGGGCGCGGGATGGGTGCCGCATTGCGCCGGGGCCAGCACGAAACAGCCGGTCTCGATGGCGCGGGCGCGCAGCAGGGTTTCCCAATGCGCCGCCCCCGTGGTCGGGCTGAAGGCCGAGGGCACGGTCAGGATTCGCGCGCCCGCCTTTGCCAGATCGCGATAGAGATGGGGAAAGCGAAGATCGTAGCAGATCGTCAGGCCCAGACCGATCCCGTTCAGATCGGCCAGAACCGCGCGGTCGCCCGGCCGGTAGGCGGCGCTTTCACGGAAGTGTTCGGTCCGGGAGATGGTCACGTCGAACATGTGCAGCTTGTCATAGCGCGCCGCGATCCGGCCCGTCGGGTCGATCAGGAAGCTGCGATTGGCGAAGCGGCCATCCGCATCGCCGGTCTTCAGCGCCAGCGATCCGATCAGCAGCCAGATCCGTGCAGCCCCCGCCGCCTCGCGCAGTGCGGCGAGGGTCGGATCGTCGTCCTCGCGCTGCAGCATGGCCTGCTGTCGCGCGCGATCGGGCGACAGCATGTTCGTGACCTCGGGGGTCAGCACGATCTCGGCGCCCTGCGACGCGGCCTGGCGGATCAGCAACAATGTCGGCGACAGGTTCCCGGCCGGGTCGTCGCCGACATTCAGCTGCACCAGACCGGCGCTGAGGACGCGGGCCTGGTTCATGCGGCGCGGCCGGCCAGCAACGCCTCCAGCTTGCCGGCGCGGTCCAGCGCGAACAGGTCGTCGCAGCCGCCGACATGGGTGTCGCCGATGAAGATTTGCGGCACCGTGCGGCGGCCATTGGCCCGCTGGATCATGGCGGCGCGCTGATCGGGCCGGACACCCACGTCGATCTCGTCGAAATCGGCGCCTTTCCGGGTCAGCAGATCCTTGGCGCGGATGCAGAAGGGACAGGTGGCGGTGGTGTAGATCGTGATCCGGGGCTGGCTCATGGAGGTCCTTGGTTTCGAGGGTTCACCCCCAATCTAGTCATCCTTGACCGCGCGCGCCAGAACCGCGACCGAGACCGGCCCCGAGCCCGCCGCCAGCAGCGCCTCGGCCGCCGCGGCCAGCGTCGCGCCCGAGGTCATCACGTCATCGACCAGCAGCACGGCCCTGCCCTCGATCCGCGCGGCGCGGCGGCGATTGACGGTGATCGCGCCGGCGATATTGGCGAAGCGGTCGCTGACGCCGCGGTGATCCTGGCCTTCGGTATGGCGATTGCGCAGCAGCAGGTCGGGCAGATGGTCCAGCCCGCGCGAGCGGGCCAGCGGGGCCGACATCAGACCCGCCTGGTTGTATCGCCGTTTCATCAGCCGGCGCAGATGCAGCGGCACGGGCGCGACGACCATGCCGGGCCGGATCAGCGGCGCGGCCGCCCGCGACAGCCAGCCGGCCAGTGCCGGGGCCAGGTCGGGGCGGTCGCCATGTTTCAGCGCCAGCACCAGCCGCCGCCCGGTTCCGGCATAGACCAGCGCCGCCCGGCCGTGCCGCCAGGGCCGCGCAAGGGTCAGGCAATCGTCGCAGGTCAGCGCACCATCGGGCAGGCTGGTGCCGTCATCGGGCAGCGGCGCGCCGCAGCGGCAGCAGGCGGTTCCGGTGATGAACCGCGCCTCGCGCCAGCAATCGGGACAAAGCTGGATGCCGCCATCCCCGCCCGCCGCGACCGGCTGGCCGCAATCCAGGCATTGCGGTGGATAAAGCAGGCGCAGCGCGCCTTTCATCGCCGCGCGAAGCACCCTATGTTCCAGCCCCATGATGACCCTCTCCGATCCCGCGCCGGCCCCCCAGGGCCTGACCGACCGCGTAGCCTTGCTGCGCCAGCGTGATCGCGCGGTCCGGTCCGGCCATGTCGACGTGCTGCACCGCCTCGCGGCCGCCGAAATCGAGGATAGGCTGGCCGAGATTAACAGAAGGTTTACGCAACCCGTCGTCGTGACCGGATTTGGCCCTCTGTGGCGCGAACTGATCCCCGGGGCGCAGGTCGTGGCCGATGATCCGGTCCTGGATCTGGCCCAGGGCGCGCATGATCTGGTGATCCACGCCATGGCGCTGCACTGGGCCGAGGATCCGGTCGGCCAGATGGTGCAATGCCGCCGCGCGCTGGCGCCCGACGGTCTGTTCATCGCCGCCTGTCTCGGCGGCCAGACCCTGCACGAGGTTCGCGCCGCACTGGCCCAGGCCGAGGCCGAAGTCACTGGCGGCCTGTCGCCCCGCATCCTGCCGATGGGCGAGATCCGCGACATGGGGGCGTTGCTGTCGCGGGCCGGGCTGGCGCTGCCGGTCGCCGATCTGGTCAGTCAGCGCGCCTCCTACCGCGATCTGATCCATCTTGCCCATGATTTGCGCGCCATGGGCGAGGGTAATGCCATGGCGGCGCGCCTGCGCCGTCCGACGCGGGCCACAATCTTTGCCCGCGCCGCCGCGATCATGGCCGAACATCACCCCGACCGCGACGATCCGTCCCGTATCGCGACCACCTTCGATCTGGTCTTTCTGACCGGGTGGGCCCCGTCCGAGACGCAACCAAGACCGCTGCGACCCGGCTCGGCCACGACCCGCCTTGCCGATGCGCTGAACGAGATCAGGACCAAGACATGACGCAAGCCGCCGCGCCAGCGAATGCCCCCGCCGACCACCCCCCGATCCAGCAACCCAGAACCGGCATCCTGATCGCCAATCTGGGCACGCCCGACGGCCATGATTACTGGTCCATGCGCCGCTATCTGAACGAATTCCTGTCGGACAGGCGGGTGATCGACTATCCGGCGTGGAAATGGCAGCCGTTGTTGCAGGGCATCATCCTGACCAGACGGCCCTTCACCTCGGGGAAGAATTACAAGCTGATCTGGAACGAGGAGCGGAACGAAAGCCCGCTGATGACAATCACCCGCGATCAGACGGCGGCCCTGGCCGCGCGCGCCGCCGAGGAATGGGGCGATCGGGTGATGGTCGATTTCTGCATGCGCTATGGCAATCCCTCGACGCAGGAGGTGCTGGACCGGATGGTCAAGGCGGGCTGCCGCCGGATCGTGTTCCTGCCGCTCTATCCGCATTATGCGGGCGCGACCTCGGCCACTGCGAATGACCAGCTTTTCCGCGCGTTGATGGCGCAGAAATGGCAGCCCTCGGTGCGCACCTGCGATCCCTATTTCGACCGGCCCGACTATGTTCAGGCGCTGGCCGCCTCGGTCCGCCATACGCTGGGCGACCGCAAGCCGGGCAGGCTGGTCGCGTCCTATCACGGGATGCCGAAACGCTATCTTCTGGAAGGCGATCCCTATCATTGCCAGTGCCAGAAGACCTCGCGCCTGCTGCAACAGGCCCTCGGCTGGGAGGATGGGATCATCGATACCAGTTTCCAGTCCGTCTTCGGTCCCGAGGAATGGTTGCGTCCCTATACCGTCGAACATGTCGCCGAACTGGCGCGGTCCGGGGTCAGCGACATTGCCGTCATCTCGCCCGCCTTCGCCTCGGATTGCATCGAGACGCTGGAAGAGATCAATGGCGAGATCCGCGAAAGTTTCGAACATGCGGGCGGCAAGGACTTTGCCTATATCCCCTGCCTGAACGACGATCCGGCCCATATCGAGGTGATGATGGGCGTGATCCGCGACAATATCGGGGGCTGGGTCTAGGCCGTCGCGCGGCGCCCCGGGCCAGAGCCGGGCAGAGCCGGCGCGGCGGCCATCCTGGCTTGTGGCCTGGCTTGCGGCCTGGCCCGGCCCCCGCAGGGATGCGGGACGGGCCGCGCCGGTCGGACGATTCGCGCCGAACGGACCGCCGTCAATCGGCATCGAAGCCACAGCGCCCCGGTTTCACGCAAACTTGCGTTTGTGGCGCTTCGCCGCCTTCGCTACACCTGCGCACGAAACCGTCAGGAAGGATGGCGACGATGACCAAATTCACGCTGCTGGCCTTGGGCGCACTGGTTGCGCTGTCGGCCTGCGCGCCGATCACCAGCCCGTCGCAACCGGGACCGGACGGTCAGCCTGTGCCCGCAGCCTCGATGATCGACGCCCGCGAGGCGCAGGCAATTCCGGCCCGCGTCTTGCAGCAGATAAACACCCTGCGCGGCAATATCGCCGCGCCCGCGATGCGGATGAACCCGCAACTGACCGCGGCGGCGCTGGCCCATTCGCGCGACATGGCGGCGCAGAACCGCGCCTGGCACTGGGGCTCGGACGGCTCGTCGCCGCTGGAGCGGGTCAGGCGGCAGGGCTATTCCGGCCAGCTGGTGGGCGAGAACATTTCCGAAAGCTATGAAAACGACATCCAGACGCTGAACGCCTGGATGCAGACGCGCGACACGCGCGACGTGATCATGGATCCGACCGCGACCAGCCTGGGATTCGCCTGGTATCAGGAACCCTCGGGCAAGATCTGGTGGACGCTGATCAGCGGCACCTGAGGGCGCCGCGACAGCAGGCAGGTCAGGCGGCTATCGGTCAGGGATTGATAACGATCGGCGTGCCGGGACGCAGCATCGCATAGATATCCTCGATCTCGTTGTCCTTCACGGCGATGCAGCCGGCAGTCCAGTCGCGCTTCTTGGGCGCCAGGACCCTGCCTTCGGGCCCCCATCCGTGGATGAAGATGTCGCCACCCGGCTTGCGGCCCATCTTTTCCGCATAGGCGGTATCCTCGGCATTGGGATAGGACATGCCGACGGACAGATAATACCGGCTGCGCGGATTGAAACGGTCGATGAAATATGTCCCCTCGGGCGTCTTGCCGTCGCCCTCGAACTGCTTGTCGCCGACAGGCTCGTTGCCCAGCCCGATGTCATAGGATTTCAGCACGGTCTGGTTGTTCAAAAGATACAACCGCCGCTGCCCCTTGTTTATGACGACCTGAGTCACCGGAGGGCCGCTATAGGTCTTGAATTTCGTGTTCTTGCTGCCGCAGGCCCCCAGAAAGGCCAGCAGCGACAGCGCCATCACGCGCCGGTTTGCTCGATACATCACTGCCTCTGCATTTTATCGTTTTTATGGCCCTGACATAGCATGAAGACCGGGTCCTTGCCTAGCGCCTGACGAATTCGGCCGCGGTTTCGATATGGGGCGACCAGCGGAACTGATCGACGATCAGAAGCCGGGTCAAACTGAAACCGCCATCGGCCAGAATCCGCGCATCGCGGGCAAAATTGACCGGATCGCAGGCAACAAGGGCCAGTCGCCCGACCCGCGAAGCCGCGATTTCGCGTGCCTGCGCCGCAGCCCCGGCGCGGGGCGGATCGATCACGATTGCGTCAAAGCGTGACACTTCATCGGCCAGAAGGGGATTGCGCGCCAAATCGCGAATCTCGGTCGTGACGCGCTGCAGGCCGGGCGTGGCGCGCCATGCCGCGTCCAGCGCGGCCAGCGGGGCGCCCAGCCCCTCGACCGCATGGACCTGCGCGCTTTCGGCCAGACGCAGCGAGAATGTCCCGCAGCCGGCGAACAGGTCCGCGACATGGCGCGCGCCGCGCGTAAAATCGTGCACCGCGGCCGCCAGGGCGGCTTCGCCCTCTTCGGTCGCTTGCAGAAAGGCGGCGGGCGGCGGCACCACCTTGGCCCGGCCCATCGGCACGGCCGGCGACCGGCGCGTGATCGTCTGCCCGTCCCAATCCAGCCGCGCCAGGTCGCCCTCGGCTGCCAGCGCGGCGAGGGCGGCGAAAAGCTCGGCCTGCATCGGTTTGCCGCCCGCGACCGCGACATCCAGACCGGCAGGCCCATCAATCACGTTGATCGTCACCTCGCCCATGCGCGAGGCGCCCGCGGCCACGATCCGCCGCAACAGCGGCAGCGCGGCGGTGATCCGGGGCCGCAGCACATGGCAATCGGCCAGATCGACGATCACGTCCGAGGCGCGCGCATGAAATCCCACCAGCGCGCCCTTCTTGCTGCGCCGACCCGACAGCACCGCGCGCCTGCGCGAACGCGGCGGCGACACATGGATGCCCTGGATCGGCGCCGGCAATCCGCGCGCCGCCAGCGCCGTTTCGACCACCTGCCGTTTCCAGCCGGCCGTGAAGCCCTGGCTGGCATGCATCAGCGAACAGCCGCCGCAGGTGCGATAATGGGCGCAGGCAGGGCGCACCCGATCGGCCGAGGGCGTCACGATCCGGGGCGCGCTGATGCGGCCATCCGTGGCCTCGCCCTCGATCACCTCGCCCGGCAGGGTCAGCGGCGCCAGCGCCCGGCCCCGGTCGCCGACCGCCACCCCGTCGCCGCGCCGTCCCAGCCGCCCGATGGTCCACAGGCTCACTCGGCCGCCTCCCGGGTGCCCAGAAAGCCGCCCGATTGCCGGTTCCAGTATCGCGCGTAGAGCCCGCCAAGGGCGAGCAGATCGTCATGGCTGCCCTGTTCCACGATCCGGCCCGCATCCATGACCACGATCCGGTCTAGCTGGGCGATGGTGGACAGCCGATGCGCGATGGCAAGGACGGTCTTGCCGCGCATGGCGCGCGACAATGCCTGTTGCACCTGCGCCTCGACCTCGCTGTCCAGGGCGCTGGTCGCCTCGTCCAGCACCAGGATCGGCGCGTCCTTCAGAAAGGCGCGGGCCAGCGCGATTCGCTGGCGCTGCCCGCCCGACAGCTTGACGCCGCGTTCGCCCAGATGCGCGTCATATCCCTTGCGGCCGGCGTGATCTTCCAGCGTCAGGATGAAATCATGCGCTTCGGCCGCGCGGGCCGCCGTCTCGATATCGGCCTGCGTGGCGCCGGGGCGGCCATAGAGGATGTTGTCGCGCGCGGACCGGTTGAACATCGCCGTTTCCTGCGTGACCATCGCCACCTGCCGGCGCAGGCTTTCCTGGGTCACGCCGCGCAGGTCGTGCCGGTCGATCCGGATCGCCCCGCGTTCGACATCGTAGAGCCGCAGCAGCAGCGCCACCAGCGTCGATTTCCCCGCGCCCGAGGCGCCGACGATGCCGATCTTCTCGCCCGGCCGGATATGCAGATCGACGTCCTGCAAGCCGCCCAGATCGCGGCCATAGGCAAAGCCCACCGCGTCGAAATCCACGCGGCCCTGCACGCGGTCCAGCGCGATCGCGTTCGGGGCGTCCTTCAGGTCGTGGGGCGGCGACAGGGTGCGCATCCCGTCCTCGACCTCGCCGACGCTGCCCCAGATGCCCATCAGCGCCATGCTGACCCAACCGGTCATCTGGCTCAGCCGCATGGCGATCGCACCGGCTGCCGCGATATCGCCGGGCGTGGCCAGGCCCTGCCGCCACAGAAGGATCGAACCGCCGACCAGGATCACCGGCAAGACCCCCGCGATCACCATCAGCGACAGCCGGAAGCTGCTGCTGACGATGCCGAAATCCAGTGCGCGTTCACGGAACCCGGCCATCGCGCCAAGCGCCGCGCGATCCTCGTGTTCGGCATGGGCGAACAGCTTGACGGTCTTGATGTTGGTGATCGTGTCGACGACCTGCCCGGTCACCATGGCACGAGCCGATGCGCGCGCGCCCGACCGCGCCCGGATGCGGGGCAGGAAAAAACGGATCAGCCCGAAATAGGCCGCCAGCCAGACGATCAGCGCCGCAGCGCCCCAGCCATCGACGCTGACAAGAAACGCCGCCGAACCCAGAACCGAGGCCAGCGCGAAGGCCACCACGTTGACCATCTCGGTCGCGACATCGGTGACGGCGCGGGCGGTCTGCATCTGTTTCTGGGCCAGCCGCCCGGCGAAATCGTTGTCAAAGAAGGTGACCGAATGGCCCATCGTCCAGCGATGCAGCCGCGACAGGACCAGCGGCAGCACGTTGGGACCCACGATCACGCTTGAGGTCGCGGTCGAGATGCCGAAGATCACCGGCCGCAGCAGCAGGAAGAACCCCACGAAGGCCGCGATCAGCAATCCGTTGTCAACCCACAACCTTTCGGGGACGCCCTGCGTCACCGCATCGACGACGCGGCCCAGAAGGATCGCCGCCACAACGTCCGCCAGCCCGCCAAGCGCCGATGCGAGGGCCGCCAGTGACAGTCCCCGCCATGCACCCGACAGGCACCAGCCGAAAAAGGCCAGCAGCCGGTCGGGCGGCGGCCCGGCGGCGGGCCGAAAGGCATCGATCAGGCGGCCCAGGCGGCGGTGCAGGCTCATGACCGCTCTCCGGCCAGCAGGGCGATGTCGATCAGCGCGGGCGCGGGCATGACGAAATCGGCCGCGATCCAGGCCGCCTCGGCGGCGCGCATTCCGCGTCCAAGCGCCGGTCCGCGAAGCCGCGGCATCAGGTCGTCGGCAGAAATCGGGAACCGCGCCGACGCGGCTTCGGCCAGTCGCGTCTCCCAGTCCTGCGGCAGCTCCTGCCCCCGAGCGGCCCGGATCAGCGCGCAATCGGTGGCAGCCTCGAAGCCCAGCCGGTAGCCCGCCTCGTTCAGCGACCACCCGGCATCCAGCGCCCCGCGCAAAACCTGCTGTGCCCTGGCCTCGTCGCGCGACAGGCGCAGCAGATCGGCGCTGTTGCGATCAGCCAGGCAGGCCAGACGGCGCCGCCACGAGGGCGGGCGCGGGCCTTCGGCGGCGATCAGCGCAGGCAGGTCATCGACGGTCGCGGCGGGCAGGATCCGCGCCAGAACGCCGGTTTCGGCCATCAGCGCCATCGCGGGCGCGGGATCGGACGCGGCCAGCAGCTTTTTCATCTCGGCCCCGATCCGTTCGCGCGCGATCCGCGCCAGACCATCCTTCAGCGCGCTGCAGGCGGCGACGGCCTCGGGGTTCGCGTCACGCCCATACCAGGCCAGGAAGCGGAAAAACCGCAGGATGCGCAGGTAATCCTCGCGAATCCGGGCCTGTGCCTGGCCCACGAAGCGCAGCCGCCGCGCCGCCAGATCGGGCAGGCCGCCCACCGGGTCGACGACCTTCCCGTCGCGGCCGGCATAAAGCGCGTTGATGGTGAAATCACGCCGCCGCGCATCCTCGGCCAGATCGTCCGAGAAGGCCACGACCGCGTGGCGGCCGTCGGTTTCGAGATCGTGGCGAAAGGTCGTCACCTCGAAGCCGCGCGTGTCCGAGACCACTGTGATCGTGCCATGGTCGATCCCGGTCGGCACGGCCTTCAACCCGGCTGCCCGCACCAGCCGCATCACGTCGTCGGGACGGGCATCCGTGGCGATGTCGATATCCTCGACCGGACAGGCCAGCAGCGCGTTGCGCACCGCCCCGCCGACCAGCAGGGCGCGATGGCCGCCGGCCTCGATGGCGTCAAGCACCGCGATCAGCGCCGGATCGCGCAGGATGTCGGCGGGCAGGCGGGTCACGCCGCCATCCTGCGCGCCAGTTGCAGCAGCACCCGCGCCGTCGCGCCCCACAGGTAATAGGGTCCATAGGGCGCCACGTAATAGTATCGCCAGCCGCCGCGCCAGCGCCGTCCCTCGATGCGGTAATGGGCGGGGTCGGCGATATGGGCGAAGGGCAGCGAAAAGACCTCTTCGACTTCGCCGGGCTCCGCAATGGGTGTGAAGGGGCCGCGGATCACGGCCAGCACCGCAGTCATGGCAAATCCGGTCACGGTCCGGTGCGGCGGAAGCGTGCCGATCAGATCGATCTGCGCGGGATCAAGGCCGACTTCCTCGCGGGCCTCGCGCAGCGCGGCCGCGGTCTCGTCGGTATCGCCGGGATCGACCTTGCCGCCCGGCAGCGCGATCTGGCCCGGATGATGGCGCAACCCCGATGCGCGCTTGGTCATCAGGATACGCCCGTCATCCTCGTGGAAGGCAGCCAGAACGCCGGCCGGCCGCAACGCGGTCTCGGGGGCCGGATCGGCGTTCAGGTCATAGTCCGAACTGGGCCCCGCCGGAATCGACAGGGCCCGCCGCAGCCGGTCCTCGGACCAGCCGCCGGTCACTCGGCCGCCCTGTTCTGAGCATCGTCATCGGGGTCGATGGGATTGCCCTCGGCATCCAACGTCGCCTCGAAACCCAGCGAATTCGGATCGAATTCGTAATGCGCGCCGCAGAACTGGCAATCGGCGGTGACGATCCCCTCGTCGGTGGTCATGTGCGCGATGTCCTTGGCCGAATAGATCGACAGGGTGTCGCGCACCCGGCCCGCGGTGCAGGAGCAGCCGAATTCCACCCTCTGCGCATCGAAGACGCGCGGAGCTTCCTCGTGGAACAGGCGCAGAAGCAGGTCGGTCGGACCGACGCGGGGACCGATCAGTTCCAGCGTCTCGACCGTGTCCAGCAGCAGGTTGGCACGGTTCCAATCCTCGGATTCGCCGCCCTGCAGGATGTCGGCGGCCTCGATCAGCCCGCCTTCGCCACTGCCGCCCTTTCCGGCATCCATCGGCTGTGCGGGCAGGGTCTGCAACATCACGCCGCCGGCGCGCCAATGCGCCGGCTCGCCGGTCAGTTGCGAATGGCCGCTGGCCAGCGCGAACCGCGACGGCAATTGTTCGGACTGGGCAAAATAGGTCTGCGCGCAGGCTGACAGCGATCCCCCGGCCAGCGGCGTGATGCCCTGATAGGGATGCGTGCCCTGGCCCTGGTCGATGAGGATGGCGAAATAACCCTCGCCGATCTGGGCAAACGGCTCGCTCGCGTCCAGCCTGTCGGCATCGAAACTGGCCCAGGCGCGGATGCGCGCGGGTTCGTCCTGCGAGGCGGGCGCATAAAAATCGGCGGCGATGGTGCGCACGGCGCCATTGCCCCGGACCTGCAGGCTCAGCTTCCAGCGCAACTTGATGGTGGGGCCGATCAGCGCGGTCAGCAGGGCCAGTTCCGCCACCAGGGCACTGACCGGGGCGGGATAGTCGTGGCGCGACAGGATGTGATCCAGCACGCCGTCCAGCCGTGCCACCCGGCCCCGGATCGAGGAGCGGTCAAGCTGGAAGGGCAGGACTGTATCGTCCCAGGCGATCTGGTTGATCATGCTCATGGCGGGTCCCTGAAAATTCAGTCTGGCCCGCGGCGCGGCGCAGGCGGTTTCGCCGCCCAATATAATCCATTCGCCGCCGATCCCAAGAGCCAGGGCGCATCGGCTTTCGCCGCGCGCCCCGCCGCGCTAGAGAGAAGCCGCAGCAGATGAGGCATTTGATGATCCCGCGCTACGGCCCGCCGCCCCGTCCCGCATCGCGCATCGGCCACGGCTGGCGCAGGCGGCCCGGGGCCTATGCGATCCTGATCCGGGACGGGTGGCTGTTGCTGACCCATCAGCAGGCACCGGTGCCGGAATTCCAGTTGCCGGGTGGCGGTATCGATCCGGGCGAAAGCCCGGTCAGGGCGCTGCACCGCGAAGTCGGCGAAGAGACCGGCTGGACCATCGCGGGTCCGCGTTTCCTGTCTGCCTATCGCCGTTTCGCCTATATGCCCGACCATGATCTTCATGCCGAGAAACTATGCGAAATCTGGCTGGCCCGTCCGATCCGGCGCCTGGGTCCGCCATCCGAACCCGGCCACAGCGCGCATTGGGTCCGCCCCGCCGTTGCGGCCGACCTGCTGGCCGATCCCGGCGCGCGCGCAATCCTGTCGCGCTGGCTGAAAGCGCACGGCTAGGGCCGGATCAGCGCGCGGGCAGGTTCAACGGCTTTGCCGGTCCCAGATATTCGATCAGCACCGCCGACATGTCGTCGGGCCTTTCGCCGCCCGCATATTGCGAGACCGACCAGGCCATGGCCTCGAGGAAGGAATGGCCGCCCAGAAAGGCGTTGGTGCGCATGATCGCCTCCAGCCCGTCATCGCCCAGCAGGCGTCCGGCCGGGTTCGACGCCTCGGTAATCCCGTCCGAGGTGATCAGCAGCCGATCGCCGGGATCCAGCATCACGTCCACCTCGTCGAAGACCGGTTCCTCGAAGACGCCGACCGGCATCCCGCCCCGGCCCAGCAGCCGGACCGATCCGTCGCCCTTTTGCAGGACCGGATGCGGATGGCCCGCCTGAACAATCCGAAGCTGACCGGTGACGTGGTTCAGATCGGCATAGATCATGGTGAAATAGGTGTCGGTGCACATCTCCTCCAGCATCATGTTGTTGAAGAAATGCGCCAGCGCCGCGGGCCTTACCGAATCGCTGCCCGACTGCGCCGCCCGCAGCGCCACATTCTGGTCTGACGAGCCCGACAGATGCACCGAAAGCTGCGCTGTCAACAGCGCCGCCGTGACCCCGTGACCCGACACGTCCAGGGCATAGATTCCGACGCGGTCTTCGCCGATGGGAAAGAAGCCGACAAGATCGCCGCCGATATGGCCGGCCGGTCGCAGCAGCAACGACATCTCGAACGGGCCAAAGCGGCCGCCGCGTTCGCGCACCAGACCCTGTTGCAGCTTGCGCGCCTCGCGCAGATCGCGGTCGATTGCCTCCTGCGCCTGTTCCAGCGATGTCAGCGCCTCTTGCAGGCGATCGTTGCTGGCGCGCAACTCGGCCTCGATCCGCAGCACCCGTTCGCTGACCGCAAGCCGGGCCAGGACATTCGCGCCCTGCGCGGGCATGGCCACGAAATCATTGGCCCCGGCCTGCAATCCGCGCGGGACCTGATCGCGCGGATCGCCATGGATCAGCATCACCAGATAGCTGTGCGCGCAACGCGGATCGGCGCGGAAGCTGCGGCAGAAGTCCAGCGCTCCGCCCCCCTCCTCGATCCAGTCATAGATCACGACGTCAGGCCGGTTCTCGACGCTCCATCCCAGAATGTCGTCGCCCGGGGTCTTCTCGACCGCCGCATAGCCGGCATCGCGCAACTGGCTGGCCAGCATCCGGCGCAGATCCGGATCGCCGATGACCAGCAGGACCAGACGCGCCTTGCCGGCCGCGGTCGATTCCGCGGTCTTGACGCTGCGCTGCTTTCGAGTCTCGGCTTTCATATCCAAGCTTCTAGGCGCGCCGCCGTGAATGATTGGTAAAGATCGCCCGGCGTAATCCGTCAAATGCTGCAGATCATGCAGGGCCTGCGACGTCTATACCAGCAGTTCGGCCAGAATCTCGTCATTGGTGATGTCGCGATAGACAAAGCCGGTCCGGTCCAGCCGGGCCTTCAGCGCGGTCAGGTTCGCGGGTTCGTTCGTCTCGATCCCGATCAGGACCGAGCCGAAATTGCGCGCCGATTTCTTCAGGTATTCGAATCGCGCGATGTCATCGTCCGGGCCCAGCATTTCCAGAAAGTCGCGCAGCGCGCCGGGGCGCTGCGGCATCCGCAGAACGAAATATTTTTTCACGCCGCTATAGCGCTGGGCGCGTTCCTTGACCTCGGGCAACCGCTCGAAGTCGAAATTTCCGCCCGAACAGACGCAGACGATCGTCTTGCCCGCGATGTCGTCCAGATCCTGCAGCACATCGACGGCCAATGCGCCCGCCGGTTCCAGCACGACGCCTTCGGTGTTCAGCATCTCCAGCATGGTGCGGCAGATGCGATCCTCGGGGGCCAGGCGGACATCGGCGGGGCTGAAGCGGCGCAGGATCTCGAAGGGCAGGGCGCCGATCCGGGCGACCGCGGCGCCATCGACGAAGCTGTCCACGGCGGGAAGGGCGACGGGTGCGCCGGTTTGCAGTGCGGCCTGCAGGCTGGCGCCGCCGGACGGTTCTGCAAAGGCAAAGCACGTCTCGGGCGCCTCGGTCCCGAAATAGCGCGTCACGCCCGATGACAGCCCACCGCCGCCCACGGGCAACACGACCAGATCGGGCGCGCGGCCCAGTTGTTCCAGCATTTCCAGCCCGACCGTCGCCTGACCCTCGATCACGTCGGGCGCGTCGAAGGGCGACAGGAAGGCGGCGCCGTTGCGGGACGAAAACGCCTGCGCGGCGGCCAGCGTCTGGTCGAAATAATCGCCGTTCAGGACGATCTCGATCGCGTCGCCGCCGAAGATCCGCGTTTTCTGGATCTTCTGCTGCGGCGTGGTGACCGGCATGAAGATGGTGCCTCTGGCGCCGAAATGACGGCAGGCAAAGGCCACCCCCTGGGCGTGATTGCCGGCGCTGGCGCAGACGAAATGGGCGCTGCTGCCCGGCTTGTCGCTGACCAGCTTGCGCATGGCATTGAAGGCGCCCCGCAGCTTGTAGCTGCGCACCGGTGTCAGATCCTCGCGCTTCAGCCAGATGTCGGCGCCGAACTTGGCCGACAGATGGTCGTTGCGTTGCAGGGGCGTGGGCTCGAACAGGTCGCGAAGCGCGGTCTCGGCAGCCCTGACGGAGGCGACAAAGTTTTCCATGCAGCCGCCCATGCCGCGAAAGCGCGGACTTGGCAAGGGCAATGACCCCTGCGGCCCTTGTGAGCAGCGCCGATTGACCGTATTCCCGCCTCGGCAATTCGAAAGGGGTCCGCCATGTCCGACGCGCCGAAGAAAGTCGTCCTCGCCTATTCCGGGGGCCTCGATACCTCGATCATCCTGAAATGGTTGCAGACCGAATATGGCTGCGAGGTCATCACCTTCACCGCCGATCTGGGCCAGGGCGAGGAACTGGAGCCCGCGCGCCGAAAGGCCGAGATGCTGGGCATCGCGCCGGAAAACATCCATATCGAGGACCTGCGCGAGGAATTCGTGCGCGATTTCGTCTTTCCGATGTTCCGCGCCAATGCGGTCTATGAGGGGCTGTATCTGCTGGGCACCTCGATCGCGCGGCCGCTGATTTCCAAGCGGCTGGTCGAACTGGCCGATCAGCATGGCGCCGATGCCGTGGCCCACGGCGCGACCGGCAAGGGCAATGATCAGGTGCGGTTCGAATTGTCGGCCTATGCCCTGGATCCGGCGATCCGGGTGATCGCGCCGTGGCGGGAATGGGAACTGACCAGCCGCACGAAGCTGATCGAATTCGCCGAACAGAACCAGATTCCCATCGCCAGGGACAAGCGCGGAGAGGCGCCGTTCAGCGTGGACGCGAACCTGCTGCATACCAGCAGCGAGGGCAAGGCGCTGGAAGATCCGGCCCAGGAGGCCGGGGATCACGTCTACCAGCGCACCGTC